>DVLI01000014.1 GCA_018715595.1 Candidatus Caccoplasma merdavium
ATGAAGACTGTCGTATGCCTTGGCACCGATACCCGCGCTGCCGAAATGGCCTTCTCGAACAACACCTACATCTCTTCGCCCTCGACCAAACCCGCTGAGGAGAACTACACCGACAAGGGTTACACCCTCGTCGTGCCCAAAGGCTGTGCCGACACCTACCGCGCCGGCATCGAGTGGGCCAAGTTCCCCGTCATCAACGAGTCAACGTCGGCCATCGAAAGCGTTGAAAGCAACAGCACAACGGCCGTTTACGCCACCGCCGACGCCATCGTTGTCGAAGGCGCCGCTGCCGGCACGCCGGTAACCGTCTACGCACTGAGCGGTGCACAGGTGAAAAACGCCGTGGCCGACGGCTCGGCTCTCATGCTGACCCTCGACCAGAAAGGCATCTTCCTGGTAAAAGTGGGCAACGAAGTGTGCAAAGTCGTTCTCTAAACGCTCCGTTTCTCCCATAAAAGCAACCCCGCCGGCGATGAACCGGCGGGGTTTTCTTTCTCCGTAGGGGCCGGGAGACAGGCATCACCAACGATGCCGCCCTTGCTTACAGGCCTCCCCATGCCCTCTGCAACAGTCCCGGAAATGAAAAAAAAACAAAAAAGGCCGCCTGCCCGATGGCAAGCGGCCTTTCCGGCTCTTCAGGTAGGACTTGAACCTACGACCCTCTGATTAACAGTCAGATGCTCTAACCGACTGAGCTACTGAAGAATAAATGGTGTATGTTTCGATTCCGCACCCGGAAATTTTGAAGCTCTTCAGGTAGGACTTGAACCTACGACCCTCTGATTAACAGTCAGATGCTCTAACCGACTGAGCTACTGAAGAAGATAACATTCCTAAAAATGCAGGGCAAAAGTAATGCGTTATTTCCAATTATGCAATATATTTGTAGAAAAATTTCTCATTCTTTTTTGAAAACAACCTCCAAAGATATGCGTAACGTCCTGTTTTCGAACCGGAGTCTGGCTTTAACCGCCGCCCTGCTTCTCACGGGAAATCTCCTCCCGGCACAAAACAACAACAAGACTTTCGACACCGCCAAAAGCATCTCGGTATTCAATTCGGTACTGAAAGAGCTCAACACGCTCTATGTCGACACCTTCGACCTCGACAAGATGGTAGAGAAGGGCATCAACACCATGCTCTACACGCTCGACCCCTACACCACCTACATACCCGAGACCGAGACCGAAGACTTCAAGTTCATGACCACGGGCGAATACGGCGGCATAGGCTCGCTCATCACCTACCGCGACAGCTTCACCTACATCGCCGAACCGTATGAGGGGCTGCCCGCCCAGGTACACGGGCTGAAAGCCGGAGACAAAATCTTACAGGTCGATTCGGTTTCGGCCGTGGGACTGCCGTCGGACAAAGTGAGCGAACGGCTCAAAGGCCCGGCCAACACCATCGTGCGCGTCGTCGTGGAACGCCCCGTGACACTCGACACGCTCACCTTCGACATCGTGCGCAAGAAAATCACCCTGCCGGCCGTTCCCTATTACGGCGTGCGCGACGGGGGAGTGGGTTACATCTACCTGCAAAGTTTCACCGACAAGGCGGCCGCCGAAGTGAAAGAGGCTTTCCTCGACTTGAAAAAGAACCGCCACATCACCTCGCTCGTCCTCGACCTGCGGGGCAACCCCGGCGGTATTCTCGACGAGGCCCTGCAAATCATCAACTACTTCGTGCCCAAAGGCACCGAGATACTCTCGACCCGCGGCCGCATCAGCCAGTGGGACAAGACCTACAAGACCACCCAGAAACCCCTCGACGGGAAAATGCCGATGGTCGTTCTCATCAACGGGGAATCGGCCTCCGCTTCGGAAATCGTAGCCGGTACCCTGCAAGACCTCGACCGCGCCGTCATCGTGGGCGACCGCTCCTTCGGCAAGGGTCTCGTGCAGACTACCCGCCCGATGCCCTACAACGGCATGATAAAAATCACCACCTCGAAATACTACATTCCCAGCGGCCGCTCGATACAGGCCATCGACTATTCGCACCGCAACGCCGCCGGTCGTCCCGAGCGCATTCCCGACAGCCTCACCACCGCCTACACCACGGCCGGAGGCCGCATCGTGCGCGACGGAGGCGGCATCACGCCCGACGTGAAGGTGGAGTTGGAGCAGATTCCCAACATCGTGTATTACCTGGTCAACGACATGCACACCTTCCACTACGCCACCCGCTTTGCCCAGCAACACGACAGCATCGCCCCCATCGAAGAGTTTGTCATCGACGATACCATCTACAACGACTTCAAGGAGTATGTGCGGAGCCAAAACTTCACCTACGACCGCCGCACCCAGAAAGTGCTCGACGAGTTGCGCAAGTGGGCCGAGTTTGAAGGCTACCTCGCCGACATCACCCCCGAAGTCGACTCCCTGTCGAAGAAACTCTCGCACAACCTCGACCACGACTTTGCCAACTTCCGCGACGAAATCGCCGAGCAGCTCGCCTTCGAAATCGTCAAGCGCTATTACTACCAGAAAGGCGAGATATGCGAGAGCCTCAAAAACGACCCCATCGTAAAACGCGCCGAAGAGATACTCCTCGACCGCGAACAGTACCGCGCGATATTGCAACCCGGGAAAGCCTCCGACAAAAAGGAGAAGAAGTCATGAGCGCGACGACACCGCTTCTCGCCCCCTTCTGTTTCTGTCCACACTGCGGGTCGGCCCGGTTTGTCGACAACAACGTCCAGTCGAAACGCTGCCTCGACTGCGGACTCATTTACTACATCAACCCCAAGGCTGCCGTCGTGGCTCTCATCACCAATGACGAAGGCGACATACTCGTGTGCCGCCGCGCCAAGGAACCGGCCAGCGGCACGCTCGACCTGCCGGGAGGATTTACCGACCTCGACGAGACCGCCGAGGAGGCCGTCGCCCGCGAGGTGCGGGAAGAGACCGCGCTCATCGTCGTCTCCACGCGCTACCTCTTCTCCCTGCCCAACCTCTACACCTACGGCGGACTCACCGTGCCCACGATGGACCTCTTCTTCGAATGCCGCGTGGCCGACACACGGGGGCTCGAAGCCCACGACGACGTGGCCGCCGCCCGGTTTATGAAACGCGCCGAAATCGACCCCGCCGACTTCGGGCTGGCCTCGATACGCCGCGGCATCGCCCGCATTCTGGGGCGGGAGGCCGAGTAGCCGCCGCTTCCTTCCACCCCGAGACCCTACCACAACAGATTTGCACCCGTCGCCTCTTCCCCCGACAAGGAAGGAGAGGAGAGGGGAGTCCCCGCGCAATACGCCGCGACAGCACCGTCGCCCGGCGACGGGAGAGGCGGGCGGCCAAGTAGCCGCAGCTCCGCCGGCGGCATAACAAAAAATTTTCACCGGCTTGCCATTGCCCGAGCTTTTCACTACCTTTGTCTTCTCATCAAAACAAGAAATTCCGTGGCAAAAGAGATGGTCGAAACCCCGCTCATGAAGCAGTACATCGAGATGAAAGCCGTTCACCCCGATGCCATACTGCTGTTCAGGGTAGGAGACTTTTACGAAACCTTTTCCGACGACGCCATCACGGCATCGGAAATATTGGGCATCACCCTCACCCGACGCGCCAACGGAGCCGCCCAGTATGTCGAGCTGGCCGGTTTCCCCCACCACGCCCTCGACACCTATCTGCCCAAACTGGTACGCGCCGGCAAACGGGTCGCCATCTGCGAACAGCTCGAAGACCCGAAACTGGCCAAGAAACTCGTCAAGCGCGGCATCACCGAACTGGTAACCCCCGGCGTCTCCATCGACGACAACATACTCGACCACAAGGAAAACAACTTCCTGGCCGGCGTGCACTTCGGCAAGAACGGGCAATGCGGCGTGGCCTTCCTCGACATCTCGACCGGCGAATTTCTCACGGCCGAAGGCACCTACGACTACGTCGACAAACTATTGGGAAATTTCCAGCCCAAAGAAATACTCTTCGAGCGCAGCCACCGCAAGCAGTTCGAGGAGCACTTCGGCAACCGCTACTTCACCTTCGAGCTCGACGACTGGATATTCTCCGAGGAGGCGGCCACCGAACGGCTGCTGCGCCACTTCGGCACCAAGAACCTCAAAGGCTTCGGCGTGCAGAACCTCAAACTGGGCATCGTCGCCTCTGGCGCGCTGCTGCACTACCTCGACATCACCCAGCACACCCACATCGCCCACATACTCTCGCTCGCCCGCATCGAAGCCGACCGCTATGTGCGCCTCGACAAGTTTACCGTGCGCAGCCTCGAACTGCTCTCGACGATGAACGAAGGGGGCAAGAGCCTGCTCGACATCATCGACCGCACGGTGAGCCCCATGGGCGCCCGCCTGCTCAAACGGTGGATTACCTTCCCGCTGAAAGAGGTGGCTCCCATACGCGACCGGCAGGAGGTGGTGGAGTTTTTCTTCCGCCACCCCGAAGCCAAGGAACTCATCGACCGCCAACTCGCGCTCATCGGCGACCTCGAACGCCTCATCTCCAAAGTGGCCGTGGGGCGCATCACACCGCGGGAGACGGTGCAGCTGCGGGTGGCCCTGTCGGCCATCGAGCCGATACGCGACTGCTGCCAGTCGGCCGACGAAGAGGTGCTCCGCCACATCGCCGCGCAACTCAACCCCTGCACCCTCATACGCGACCGCATCGAGCGCGAAATCTCGCCCGACGCCCCCTCGCTCACCAACCGCGGCGGCATCATCGCCCGCGGCGTGAACGCCGAACTCGACGAGCTGCGCGACATCTCGGGCTCGGGCAAGGACTACCTCCTGCACCTGCAACAGCGCGAGAGCGAACGCACCGGCATTCCCAGCCTCAAAATCGGCTACAACAACGTCTTCGGCTACTACATCGAGGTGCGCAACACCCACAAGGACAAGGTGCCCGAAGAGTGGATTCGCAAACAGACCCTCGTCAGCGCCGAGCGCTACATCACCCAGGAACTGAAAGAGTATGAAGAGAAAATCCTCGGTGCCGAGGAGAAGATTCTCTCGCTCGAAACACGCCTCTTCAACGACCTGGTGCAGGCCGTCGCCGACTACATTCCGGCCATACAGCTCGACGCCAACCTCATCGCCCGCATCGACTGCCTGCTCTCCTTCGCCAAGACGGCCGAGGAGAACCACTACATACGTCCCGAGGTGAACGACTCCCTCACCATCGACATCAAGGAGGGTCGGCACCCCGTCATCGAGCGGCAGATGCCTCCCGGCGAAAGCTACATCTCCAACAGCGTAACGCTCGACAACGACCACCAGCAAATCATCATGATAACGGGGCCCAACATGGCCGGCAAGTCGGCCCTGCTGCGACAGACGGCCCTCATCGTCATCATGGCGCAGATAGGCAGTTATGTGCCGGCCGAAGCCGCCCACATAGGCATCGTCGACAAGGTCTTCACCCGTGTGGGCGCCTCGGACAACATCTCGCTGGGCGAGTCGACCTTCATGGTGGAGATGAACGAGGCGGCCGACATTCTCAACAACCTCTCCGACCGCAGCCTCGTGCTCTTCGACGAGCTGGGCCGCGGCACCAGCACCTACGACGGCATCTCCATCGCCTGGGCCATCGTCGAGTACATACACGAGCACCGGCGCGCCCGGGCCAAGACCCTCTTCGCCACCCACTACCACGAGCTCAACGAGATGGAAAAGAGTTTCCGCCGCATCGCCAACTACAACGTGTCGGTAAAGGAGGTCGACAACCGGGTCATCTTCCTGCGCAAACTCGTGCGGGGCGGCAGCGAACACAGCTTCGGTATCCATGTGGCCCGGCTGGCCGGCATGCCCCAAAGCATCGTGCAACGGGCCAACGAAATCCTGCACCAGCTCGAAGCCGACAACCGCCAGAACGGCATCGCCGTGCCCCAGGAAAAGAAAAAAACATCGACCAGTGGCGGCGGAGGCATGCAACTCAGCTTCTTCCAGCTCGACGACCCCGTGCTCTCGCAGGTGCGCGACGAGATTCTCCACACCGACATCAACAACCTCACCCCCGTGGAGGCACTCAACAAACTCAACGACATACGCAAAATCATTACCGGCAAATAACCCATGACCGCACAAGACTTTGAAATCATGGCCCCGGTGGGGTCGTACGAATCGCTCACCGCCGCCATTCAGGGAGGCGCCAACTCGATATACTTCGGCGTCGAAGGGCTGAACATGCGGGCCCGCAGCTCCAACAACTTCACCCTCGACGACCTGCGCGAGATAGCCCGCATCTGCCGGGAACACGGCCTGAAAAGCTACCTCACCGTCAACACGGTCATCTACGACAGCGACATCGCCCTCATGCGGCGCATCATCGACGCCGCCAGCAACGCCGGCATCTCGGCCATCATCGCCAGCGACATCGCCGCCATGACCTACGCCCGCAGCATCGGGGTGGAAGTGCACCTGTCGACCCAACTCAACATCACCAACGTCGAGGCTCTCGAATTTTACGCCCGCTTTGCCGATGTCGTGGTGCTCGCCCGCGAGCTCAACCTCGACCAGGTGGCCCATATCCACGCCGAAATCGAACGCCGCCACATCACCGGCCCGGGCGGCAAGCCGGTGCGCATCGAGATGTTTGCCCACGGCGCCCTGTGCATGGCCGTCTCGGGCAAGTGCTACCTGAGCCTCCACGAGATGAACGCCTCGGCCAACCGCGGCGCCTGCATGCAGGTGTGCCGCCGCGGCTACACCGTGCGCGACAAGGAGAGCGACATCGAACTCGACATTGACAACCAATATATCCTGTCGCCCAAAGACCTGAAAACCATACACTTCATCAACCGCATGATGGAAGCCGGCGTGCGCGTGTTCAAAATCGAAGGCCGCGCCCGCAGCGCCGAGTATGTGCGCACCGTCGTCGAGTGTTACCACGAGGCCGTGGAGAGCGTCATCGACGGCAGCTACGGCGACGAGAAAATCGCCGCCTGGGACAACCGCCTGGCCAAAGTCTTCAACCGCGGATTCTGGAACGGCTACTACCTCGGCCAGCGGCTGGGCGAGTGGAGCCACACCTACGGCTCCGAAGCCACCCGCGTGAAGGTCTACATAGGCAAGGGGGTGAAATACTACTCCAACCTCGGGGTGGCCGAGTTTGTCGTCGAGACCCAGTCGCTGCACGTCGGCGACGAAATCGTCATCACCGGCCCCACGACGGGAGCCATCATCACCACCGTCGAAGAGATGCGCGTCGACCTCAAACCGGTCGAGGAAGCCGTCAAGGGCGACCACTTCTCGATAAAGCTCGACCAGAAGATACGCCCCTCGGACAAGCTCTACAAATGGGTCGCCCCCGAAACCCTCAAACGATGAAGCGCGAAACGCCCGTAACCGTCCCCACCGACGACGGCTCGCCCACCCTCTACCTGCCCGCCCTCGACGAACACTACCACTCGGTGAGAGGAGCCGTGGCCGAATCGATGCACGTCTACATCAAGACCGGCCTCGAAGCCTGCGGGCGGGAAACGGTCGACCTCTTTGAGTGCGGCTTCGGCACCGGACTCAACGCCTTCCTCACCCTGCTGGCCGCCGGGCAAAGCCGCCGGCACATACACTACACCGTCGTCGAAGCCTTCCCGCTCGATGCCGCACAGGCCATCGGCCTTGCCTACCCCGAAACGATACAGCCCGGCAGCCGTCCCCTCTTCGAGCAGCTGCACCGCTGCGAGTGGGAGAGGGAGGTGGCCATCACCCCCTGTTTCACCCTCCACAAAATCGAGACCGACCTCACCCGCCACCCCTTGGGCGACGAACGCTACGACGTCATCTACTATGACGCCTTCGCCCCCGAGAAACAGCCCGAGCTGTGGAGCGCCGAACTGCTGGGTCGTGTCGCCCGCTCCCTGCGCAGGGGAGGGGTGCTCTCGACCTACTGCGCCAAAGGCGAGGTGCGCCGCCGTCTGCAACAAGCGGGGCTCACCGTGCAACGCACCTCCGGCCCTCCGGGCGGGAAACGCGAAATCCTGCAAGCCCGACGACCCGACGACGCCTCCCGCACCGGCACATAAAAAAATAAGTTAATAACCCGGTCGACAAAGAAGCGATACGAAGTTTTTCCTATTTTTGTTTCAAAGATTTACCGACATGAAAAAAACGACCCTGCGACATATTGCCTGCACCCTGCTGTGCAGCCTGCTGCCATTCACCGGTGAGGCACAAAAAGCCGTCCGCATCGAACAACCCGCCTACACCTTCGACCGCGCCCAACAAATGTTCAACGAAGGGAACTACGCCGGTTGCATCGACCTCATGACAGAATACCGCAAAGGAGCCACCCGCACCATCGACAAGGCCAAGGCCGACTTCCTGATAGCCGCTTCGTCCTATGCCGCCAAGGAGCCGAACGCCCTCGTCCTCATCGAGAATTACCTCGCCCGGCACCCCAAGACCCCGCACAGCGCCGAAGCCCAACTCCTGCGGGGACATTGCTACTTCGACCGCGGCGACGACGACAAGGCACTCGAAATATACCAGTCCATCGACCTCGACAAACTCGCACCCGAAGACCAGTCCGACCTGCTGCTGCACCTCGGCTGCACCTACATCGAACAGGGTGAGACCGACAAAGCCGCCCCTTGCTTCGCCGCCATCATCGAGGTAGGAGGCCCGCACCAGAAAGCCGCCCTCTACCACGACGCCCACCGCCGATACCTCGAAGGCGAATACGCCGGCGCCGAGAGCGAACTCACCCCCATTATCGACGACAAGACATTTGCCCGCCCGGCCACGGCACTGCTTGCCCAATGCCGCTTCGCCAAAGAGAAATACCCCGAAGCCATCGAAACGGCTGGCCAATACATGGAACGCTATCCCGCCGACTCGACCTACTACGAGATGGAACGCATTCTCGGCGAGAGCTACTACCGCTCGGGCGACAACGCACAAGCCATCAAATACCTCTCGGGCTACACCACCTATTGCGCCATGTCGCAACGCAGCAGCCACTATGCCTTGGGCATGGCCTACTACCAAACGGGAAAATACCTCGAAGCCATCGACCAACTGGGACACGTCACCACCCAAAACGACGCCTTGGCACAAAGCGCCTACCTCTTCATCGGGCAGAGCTACCTGCGGCTCAACGACCCCACCAACGCCCGGCTGGCCTTCGAGATGGCCTCACGCTACGACTACGACCCGCAGGTGCAGGAGGCAGCCCTCTACAACTACGCCCTCACGCTGCACGCCGCCACCTTCTCGCCCTTTGCCGAGTCGGTCACCGTCTTTGAGAAATTCCTCAACCTCTTCCCCCGGTCGCGCCATGCCGACACCATCAACGACTACCTCGTCGACGTCTACATGACCACCCGCAACTACGAGAGCGCCCTCAACTCCATCAACAAGATACAGCACCCCACCGCCAAAATCTACACCGCCAAACAACGTATCCTCTACCGGCTGGGAACCGAACGCTTCGCCAACAACGACCTGAAAAAAGCGGCCGACTACTTCACCCAGGCCACCCTCCTCGGCAACTATGACCGGGAAGCCAAGGCCGATGCCTATCTGTGGCTCGCCGAGTGCCTCTACCGCGAAGGAAATTATGCCGAAGCCGTGAAAAACGACCGCCTCTACCTGCAAACCACCGCCACGGCCGACCCGCTGGCCTACTACAACCTCGGGTACGGCTACTTCAAGCAGCACGACTTCGGCGAGGCGCAGACCCAGTTTGCCCACTATATCAAGACCGAGACCCCCAACGACGCCCACCTCCCGCGCATCGCCGACGCCTGCACCCGACTGGCCGACTGCCTCTACGGGCAGCGCCGCTTTGCCGATGCCGGCTCAGCCTATGACAAGGCCGTCGCCCTCTACCCGGCAACAGGCGACTATGCCCTCTTCCAGAAAGGATTCATGGCCGGCCTGCAAAAAAAATACGCCGAAAAGACGGCCATCATGCAAGAATTGCGGCAAAGCTACCCGCAGTCGGACTATGTCGATGACGCCTGGCTCGAAGAGGGCTTGGCCCATGTCGTCCTCCAAGACGGGAAAGCCGCAGCCTGCTTCACCGCCCTGCTCGAAAAATATCCCGACCAGGAGACCGCCCGCAAAGCCGGCGTGCAACTGGGCATGTTCTACTACAACAGCCAGCAACCCCAGAAAGCCATCGCCACCTACAAAAGCGTCATCGCCGACTATCCCGGCACCGAAGAGGCACACATCGCCCTCCAAGACCTCAAAGCCGTGTATGTGGCACAGAACGACGTCGACACCTACGCCGCCTACCTGAAAACCCTCGGCGGAAACGTCTCGACCGAAATATCGGAACTCGACTCCCTCTCGTTCCTCACCGCCGAACGCGCCTTCCTCAAAACCCCCAACGCCGCCTCGGCCACGCAACTCGAAAACTATCTCAAAAAATATCCCAAAGGCGCCTACACCCTGCCCACCCACAACTACCTGGGACTCTACTATTACGACAAGAAAGCCTACGACAAAGCCCGCAAGAAGTTCCAAGCCGTGCTCAAAGTGCCCAACAACCCCTACACCGAAGAGGCCCTTGCCCGGCTGGCCGACATACAGGAAAAAACCAAGGAATACCCCGAAGCCTATGTCAGCTACCAGAAACTCGAACGCATCGCCAAGAACAAGGAGAGTCGACAGAACGCCCGCCTCGGCATGCTGCGCAACGCCGTGCAGCTGGGCGACAACAACGCCGTGATAGAAGTATCGGCACGCCTGCTGGCCGACCCCACCCTCTCGCCCGAACACGTCGCCACCGCCCGCTCGGCGCGCGCCAAGAGCTTCATCGCACGGGGCGACTCGGCACAAGCCGCCGGCGAATGGGAAAAACTCGCCGAAGACCCCCGCACCGAGACCGGAGCCCAATCGGCCTACCTCCTGGCCCAATACTACCATGACAAAGGCGACGACACCCAGGCCGAAGCCGTCGTCAACCAACTGCTCGAAAACGGCACCTCGCACCAGTACTGGTTGGCCCGCAGCTTCATCGTGCTGGCCGATGTCTATGCCCGCCGGGGCGACACCTTCAAAGCACGCCAATACCTGCTGAGCCTGCAAAACAACTACACCGCCGATGACGACATCAAAGAACGGGTCGCCGTCCGCCTCGAAAAACTTGAAACCACAAACACCGACGCCCAATGAAAACCCACTATATCACCCCCCTGCTCCTGGCCCTGCCCCTCCTCGGCGCAACCGCCCAGACCTCCAATAAATCATCGCTCCAACGCGCCGTAACCATCGAAAAGGAGTTTACCCCCATCGTGCAAGACGCCTCGAAAATCAACGTCATGCCCGAGATGGAAGTGTCGGCCTCGGAACGTCCCGACATCAAATACACCGAGTGGAAAAGCGCCCGCGACGAAGCACCCACCCTCGACACGCTCGCGGCCGGAAAAGGAGGCGTCGAAGCCCCCGACCGCCAAAGGGGATATGCCCGGATAGAGATGGGCAACTACCTCAACATCAATGCCAACGCCGGCGTTCGTATCATCGACAAGTCGCGAGACCAACTGCTCTTGTGGTATCGGCACAACTCGACCAACGGCACCCTCTCTTACCTCACCGACAACGAAAAGACCCACCAGCGCCGCAACGACAACAAACTGCATCTGGCCTATACCCACACCTTCGACCGCGCCACCTGGAACACATCGGCCTACTACCGCTACAACGGGTTCAACTACTACGGCATGCCCCTCTACGACGTCGATAAAAACCGACTCACGGGGCTCAGCACCACCACCGACCAGCAGACCGTGCAACACTACGGCATCGACACCCGCATCACCTCGAAACCCAACCGCCACATCAACTACACCGCCGAGATAAGCTACCGGGGCTACAACAGCGACCTGGGACTCTTCTACGGACAGCGCGGCGTGCTCGAAAACCACCTCTCCACCCGCATCGACGGCAACGCGCCCCTCGGCAAGCACTACAACATAGGCGTCGCCGTGGGCATGGACAACCTCATCTACAACCGCACCGCGAGAGAAAACTACACCGTGCTGCACGCCAACCCCTATTTCGGCATCGAAAAAGAGCACCTGAAATTCAAGGCCGGCGTGCTCATCGACCTGTCGATTCACGACAACACCATCTTCCGCATCGCCCCCGACGTGCAGCTGGAATGGGAATTTGAGAAACTCTGGTTCCTCTACTCCCGGCTCACCGGAGGCAAGACCCTCAACACCTGGGAAAAGATGAGCGCCATCACCGCCTATGTCGACCCCAGCAGCCCGATGAACAATACCTACACGCCGGCCGATTTCACCGTGGGGTTGCGCACCGCCACCTTCAAGCAGCTGCACTTCACCCTCTACGGCGGCATCAAGTACAGCATCGACGCCCTCTTCGACTACCGCTGGCAATACATCGAGGCCACCGGCACCAGCGGTCGCCTCACCCGCCCCGTCGTCAGCTTCTACGCCGCCGACGCCTATGCCTGGAAAGCCGGCTTCGAGATACAATACAACCCGCGGGACTTCTTCCACGCCCACCTCGTTTGGGAACACAACGAGTGGCGCAACAAAGCCGGGAAACAACGCATACTCTCGGCTCAACCCCGCAACGAGTGGAAAGCCGGCGTAACGGTGGTGCCCATTCGCCCGCTCGACATCTCGGCCGACCTCTACTTTGCCGACGGCCTCGGATACCGCAACCGCGTAGAGGGCATGGTCGACTATCCCTCGTCGGGAAACCTGCCCAACATCGTCACCCTCAACCTCGGCGCCATCTACCGCCTCAACAAGCACATACACTTCTCGGCACAGTTCAACAACCTGCTCTCAAAACGCACCGACCTCTATTACGGAATGCCGGCACAACGCTTCCATTTCCTCTTGGGAGCAGGTGTCGTTTTCTGAGATTTTAGAACCATAAAAAAAATTTTAACGACAAAATAGCTGACTGTCAATCGCTTTTTTTCTACTTTTGCAGGCGAAAATAAAAGAAGCGACAGAAAATGCCGAAGAATTTAGTCATTGTAGAGTCTCCTGCCAAGGCAAAAACGATTGAAAAATTTTTAGGAAAAGACTATAAGGTCCTATCGAGTTACGGCCATATCCGAGACCTGAAAAAGAAAGATTTCAGCGTCGACGTAAACCACGACTTCACCCCCATATACGAAATCCCCTCCGACAAGAAGCACCTCGTCGAAACCCTCAAAGCCGAAGCCGCCAAAGCCGACATGGTGTGGCTCGCTTCCGATGAAGACCGCGAAGGAGAAGCCATCGCCTGGCACCTCTACGAGGTACTCGGGCTCAACCCCGAAAAGACCCGGCGCATCGTCTTCCACGAAATCACCAAAAGCGCCATACTCAACGCCATCGAGCACCCCCGCAACATCGACATCGACCGCGTCAACGCCCAGCAGGCCCGCCGCGTGCTCGACCGCATCGTGGGCTTCGAGCTCTCGCCCGTGCTGTGGAAAAAGGTGAAACCCGCCCTCTCGGCCGGCCGCGTGCAATCGGTCGCCGTGCGCCTCATCGTCGAGCGCGAGAAAGAGATAGAGCAGTTCCGCAGCGAAGCCGCCTACCGCGTGGTAGCCACCTTCGCCGTAGCCACACCGGAGGGAGAATCCGTCGAGATGAAAGCCGAGCTCAACACCCGACTCAAAACCAAAGAAGAGGCCCTCGCCCTGCTCGAAGCCTGCCGCGACGCCCGCTTCACCATCGAAGAGGTGCAGGTAAAGCCCGCCCGCAAATCGCCCGCCGCCCCCTTCACCACCTCGACCCTGCAACAGGAAGCCTCGCGCAAACTGGGGCTCTCGGTGGCACAGACCATGATTATCGCCCAGCGCCTCTACGAGTCGGGATTCATCACCTACATGCGTACCGACTCGGTCAACCTCTCGACCCTCGCCCTGGGGACCTCCAAAAACGAGATTCTCAACAACTGGGGCGAAGCCTACCTCCACACGCGCAACTATCACACCAAGACCAAAGGCGCCCAAGAAGCCCACGAGGCCATACGCCCCACCTACATCGACCACCACGACATCGAAGGGTCGGCACAGGAAAAACGGCTCTACGAGCTCATTTGGAAACGCACCATCGCCTCCCAGATGAGCGACGCCGAGATAGAAAAGACCACTGCCGTCATCGACATCTCGGGGCGCAAGGAGAAATTCATCGCCACGGGCGAAGTACTGAAATTCGACGGTTTCCTGCGCGTCTACAACGAGTCGACCGACGACGAAAGCGAGAACGGCGAAGGCAACGGCAAAATGCTGCCGCCCCTCTCGACCGGAGCCACCCTGCCGGCTCTCACCGTCGAAGCGACCGAACGCTTCACCCAACGGCCGCCCCGCTACACCGAAGCCTCGCTCGTGCGCAAACTCGAAGAGCT
Organism: Candidatus Caccoplasma merdavium; assembly: GCA_018715595.1. Taxonomy (NCBI): domain Bacteria; kingdom Pseudomonadati; phylum Bacteroidota; class Bacteroidia; order Bacteroidales; family Bacteroidaceae; genus Candidatus Caccoplasma; species Candidatus Caccoplasma merdavium. The sequence continues at coordinate 14,291 of DVLI01000014.1, forward strand.
GGGCATCGGCCGCCCCTCGACCTACGCCCCCACCATATCGACCATACAGCAACGCGAATATGTGGAACGCGGCGACCGTCCCGGTACCGAACGCGCCTACAACACGCTCACCCTCTCGCTCAAAAGCGGGAAAATCACCGATAAGGAAAAGACCGAAATCGTCGGAGCGGAAAAAGGCAAACTGTTGCCCACCGACATCGGTATCGTCGTCAACGACTTCCTCACCGAGCATTTCCCCGACATACTCAACTACAACTTCACGGCACAGGTCGAAAGCAAGTTCGACGAAGTGGCCGAGGGCAAAATCGAGTGGAACAAATCAATCGACGACTTCTACAAACTCTTCCACCCCGTGGTCGAAGAAGCCCTCTCGCTGCGACTCGAACACCGCGTGGGCGAACGCCAACTCGGTACCGACCCCAAAAGCGGACGCCCCGTATCGGTGAAGATAGGCCGCTTCGGCCCCCTCGTGCAAATCGGGCTCCCCGAAGACAAGGAAAAACCCCTCTTCGCCTCGCTGCAAAAGGGCCAATCGATCAACACCATCACCCTCGACGAGGCTCTCAAACTCTTTGACCTGCCCCGCACGCTGGGCGAGTACGAAGGCCAAACCATCACCGTGTCGACCGGCCGCTTCGGCCCCTACGTCCGCCACAACGGCAAATATGTATCGCTGCCCAAAGAGTACGCGCCGCAGACCGTCACCTACGACGAAGCCGTGGCCCTCATCGAGAAAAAACGCGAAGAAGAGAAAAACCGCCTCATCAAGAGTTTCCCCGAAAACAGCGACCTCGAAATCCTCAACGGCCGCTTCGGCCCCTACATCGCCTACAAGGGCAAGAACTACAAGATACCCAAAGGCACCCAGCCCGAAGGACTGTCGAGCGACGACTGCCTGAAAATCATCGAGAGCGACAGCCAGCCCAAAGCCAAACCCCGCCGGGCGCCCCGCAAGAAATAAGAGACAAGGGTGGGAGGGAAGCTCCCGCCACAAGGCCACGATAGAAGAAAGGCATCGGATTTTTCCGATGCCTTTCTTATTATGTCCCTAAACGAAGAAAAGAGCGTAAAAAGATAGAGCCGGAGAGGGGCTGAGAGCCTAATTACGGCTCGGGCTGCGAGAGCAGCAGCTCCTCCACGCGGTCGAGAATAGGGTAGAGGTCGGCCAGCGTCTCGGCCCGCAACATGGCAATGCGTGTCTCGCGGAAGTGGGGGATACCCTTGAAAAGCGGAGTGGCCGCCAGGTGGCGCCGTATGTGCAGAATGCCGCGACGCTCGTCGAGCCGCGCGACGCTCTCGCGCAACTGGCGCCGCAAGACCTCCATCTTGGCACTCACCGGCAAGGGGGTGACGGAGCCCTCGCGCAGATACTGTTTCATCTCGTCGAAAATCCACGGCGCCCCTATCGACGCCCGGCCCACCATCACGCCGTCGACCCCGTAGCGGTCGAACGCCTCGCGCGCTTTCTCGGGCGTGGTGATGTCGCCGTTGCCGATAATGGGAATCGTCATGCGGGGATTCTCCTTCACCCGTCCGATGAGCGACCAGTCGGCCTCGCCCGTGTACATCTGGCTGCGGGTGCGGCCGTGAATGGCCAGGGCGGCAATGCCGCAATCCTGCAACTGCTCGGCCAGCTCCACGATGATGCGCGAGTCGTGGTCCCAGCCCAGGCGGGTCTTCACCGTCACGGGCAGCTTCACCGCCTGCACCACCGCCCGGGTGATGGCCAGCAGCAGCGGCACGTTGCGCAACATGCCCGACCCGGCACCCTTGCCGGCCACCTTCTTCACCGGGCAACCGAAGTTGAGGTCGATGACATCGGGTCGCGCCGCCTCGCAGATGCGCGCCGCCTCAACCATCGAGTCGACGTCGCGGCCGTAAATCTGTATCGCCACCGGCCGTTCGGCCTCGGCAATGGAGAGCTTGGCCTGGGTCTTCCCCACGAAACGAATGAGGGCGTCGCTCGACACAAACTCGGTCGTCACCATGTCGGCGCCGAACTCCTTGCACAGGAGGCGGAAGGGGCCATTGGTCACATCTTCCATCGGAGCGAGGAAGAGCGGGCGTTCACCCAAATCGATTGTCCCGATTTTCATGCTGTCACAAATTAGGAATTGAGCTGCAAAAATAGCACATTTTCAGCACGGCGCCGCCGCTCCCCGCCGAAAAACGAAACCCGGGTTCCCCACGACACCCCGAACGGCCTCCCGGCCAAAACGCGAAAAGCGGCCGAAATCGTCGTAATGCGACGGTTTTTTATCACCATCTCTTTTTTTTTATTACTTTTGCAACGCTTAATAGGGTAAATTACCGCCCCAAATCGAAAAAAACGATGGAATATAATTTCAGAGAAATCGAACAGAAGTGGCAAAAATACTGGAAAGAGAACCACACCTACCACGTCACCGAAAACCCGGACAAACCCAAATACTATGTGCTGGACATGTTTCCCTACCCCTCGGGAGCCGGCCTGCATGTAGGCCACCCGCTCGGGTATATCGCCTCGGATATTTACGCCCGCTTCAAACGACTCAAAGGATTCAACGTGCTGCACCCCATGGGCTACGACGCCTACGGGTTGCCCGCCGAACAATATGCCATACAGACGGGACAACACCCCGCCATCACCACCGAAAAGAACATCAACCGTTATCGCGAACAACTCGACAAAATCGGGTTCTGTTTCGACTGGGACCGTGAGATACGCACCTGCGAACCCGAATATTACAAATGGACGCAGTGGGCCTTCATACAGATGTTCAACAGTTACTACGACTACAACGAGCAGAAAGCGCTCCCCATCAACACCCTCATCGAAGCCTTCGAGACCAACGGTACCGAAGAGCTCAACGTCGCCTGCTCCGAAGAACTCACCTTCACCGCCGACGAGTGGTGCGCCATGAGCGAGGAGGAGCAGCAGAAAACCCTGCTCAACTACCGCATCGCCTACCTCGGCGACACGATGGTGAACTGGTGCCCCCAACTGGGTACCGTGCTGGCCAACGACGAAGTGAGCGAAGGGCTCTCGGTACGCGGCGGATACCCCGTCGAGCAAAAGGTGATGCGCCAATGGTGCCTCCGCGTCTCGGCCTATGCCCAACGCCTGCTCGACGGCCTCGACACCATCGACTGGACCGACTCCCTCAAAGAGACCCAGCGCAACTGGATAGGCCGCTCCGAAGGTGCCGAGATGGAGTTCAAGGTCGTCAACAGCGACGTCACCTTCACCATCTTCACCACCCGCGCCGACACCATCTTCGGGGTCACCTTCATGGTACTCGCCCCCGAAAGCGAATATGTGGCACAGGTAACCACCCCCGCACAGAAAGCCGCCGTCGACGCTTACCTCGACCAAATCAAGCACCGCACCGAACGCGAACGCATGATGGACCGCAGCGTGACCGGTGTCTTCTCGGGCGCATACGCCGTCAACCCCCTCAACGGGAAAGAGATTCCCATCTGGATAAGCGACTATGTACTGGCCGGCTACGGTACCGGCGCCATCATGGCCGTACCCGCCCACGACAGCCGCGACTACGCCTTTGCCAAGCACTTCGACCTGCCCATCATTCCCCTCATCGAGGGCTGCGACGTGTCGCAGGAGAGCTTCGACGCCAAAGAGGGCATCATGATAAACTCCTGCGGCAACGGGCTCGACCTCAACGGACTCACCGTGAAAGAGGCCATCGCCAAGACCAAAGCCTTCATCAAGGAAAAAGGACTGGGACGCGTCAAGGTCAACTACCGCCTGCGCGACGCCATATTCAGCCGCCAGCGCTACTGGGGCGAACCCTTCCCCGTCTACTACAAAAACGGGCTACCCTACATGCTCGACGAGAGCCGTCTGCCCCTGCTGCTGCCCGGCATCGACAAGTTCCTCCCCACCGAACAGGGCGAGCCCCCATTGGGACGCGCCAAGAACTGGGAAACCGAGGAGCACTTCCCCCTCGAGCTCTGCACCATGCCGGGATTTGCCGGTTCGTCGGCCTACTACCTGCGTTACATGGACCCGCACAACGACGCCTCCCTCGTGTCGGAGGAGGCCAACACCTACTGGCGCAACGTCGACCTCTATGTGGGAGGCACCGAGCACGCCACGGGACACCTCATTTACAGCCGCTTCTGGAACAAGTTCCTCTATGACATCGGCATCGTGTGCGAAGACGAGCCCTTCAAGAAACTCGTCAACCAGGGCATGATACAGGGACGCTCCAACTTCGTGTACCGCATCAAGGACACCAACACGTTTGTCTCCTACAACCTCAAAGACCAATACGATACCACCCCCATACACGTCGACGTAAACATCGTCAGCAACGACGTGCTCGACCTCGAAGCCTTCCGCAACTGGCGCCCCGACTACAAAGACGCCGAGTTTGTGCTCGAAGACGGCCGCTACATCTGCGGCTGGGCCGTGGAGAAGATGTCGAAGTCGATGTTCAACGTCGTCAACCCCGACGACATCGTCGAACGCTACGGCGCCGACACGTTGCGTCTCTACGAGATGTTCCTCGGCCCCATCGAGCAGAGCAAACCGTGGGACACCAACGGCATCGACGGCGTGCACCGTTTCCTCAAAAAATTCTGGAACCTCTTCTACGATGGCGACAACCTCGCCCTCACCGACGGCAAACCCTCGAAAGAGGAACTCAAAAGCCTGCACAAGCTCATCAAGAAAGTGAGCGGCGACATCGAGACCTTCTCCTACAACACCTCGGTGAGCGCCTTCATGATATGCATCAATGAGCTCACCGCCCTGAAATGCCGCAACCGCCAGATACTCGAACCCATCGTCGTGCTGCTCGCGCCGTTTACCCCGCACCTGAGCGAAGAGCTGTGGCACACGCTGGGGCACACCACCTCGGTGTGCGACGCCCAGTGGCCGACCTACAACGAAGAGTACCTCAAAGAAGACACGGTCAACTATGCCGTTTCGTTCAACGGCAAGGTACGCTTCAACCTCGAATTCCCGGCCGATGCGTCCCGCGAAGCAATCGAAGAGGCGACCTTGGCTCACGAAAACTCGGCCAAGTGGCTCGACGGAAAAAGCATCAAGAAGGTCATTGTCGTACCCGGAAAACTCATCAACATCGTGGTCGGATAATCTCCCTCCACCTCACATCATTTCAACCGAGGCCGCGCAAACATGTGCGGCCTCGGTTTTTAGTCCCCCCCGAAGAAAAGCCCACCGGTAACACGCCTTCGCCCCAAACCGTCACCCGACAAAACGAGAACTGAGAACACAAGAGACTCCCGCAACACCCCCAGCCACACCCCAAAGCAGGGGAGGAGGAATGTCGTCGGGGAGAAAAGAGAGGAGTGGGGGAGAGCCGTTCGTGAAATCGGATTGTCACACCGTCGTCACCGAAACGTCAAACATTTGCATTTTCCCTGTAATAAGAATCCCCGACCTTTGCCGTCGGAAAAATTATGGGAATCAAATGAAACGCTACACAAAAATCATCATCGCTGCCACACTCTTCATCCTCCTGCCGGCCATGGCTTGGTGCGCCGTCATAAAAGGTACCGTGAGAGACCTCTCCTCGGGAGAGCCGCTTGCCGGTGCCACCGTATCGGTCTCGGGAACGACCATGGCCGCCTTCACCGACGAAAACGGACTTTTCGTCCTCAACAAACTCAAAGCCGGCACCTACACCCTCATCGTCAACTACCTCTCTTACCAGACCCTCACCCTCGCCGACCAACGGGTCGTCGAAAGCACCCCGCTCACCCTCGACATACGGCTCAAAGCCGACGACCAGAACCTCGACGAGGTCGTCGTCGTGGGACAGATGCGCCGCAACACCGAACTGGGCATGATTGCCGCCACCAAGACCAGCCTCGTGATACAGAGCGGCGTGTCGTCGCAACAGATAAAGATAGCCCAGGACAAGGACGCCTCCGAAGCCATACGCCGCGTGCCGGGCATCAGCCTCATCAACGACAAGTTCGTGATGGTGCGCGGCCTCTCCGAACGCTATAACAACGTGTGGATAAACGGTAGCGCCGTGCCCAGCACCGAAGCCGACTCGCGCGCCTTCTCGTTCGACATCATACCCAGCTCGCAGCTCGAAAACATCGCCATCGTCAAATCGCCCGCTCCCGAATATCCGGCCGATTTCAGCGGCGGATTTATCCTGCTCACCACCAAGGACCTCCCCGCCGAGAACAACTTCACCCTCTCGGTAGGCGGCAACATCAACGACGCCACCCACTTCCGCGACTTCCAATACAACAAGGGGAGCCGCACCGACTTCCTCGGCTTCGACAACGGCCTGCGCGCCCTGCCCGGCGGCATCGACGCCACCCTCAACCCCATCGCCGGCAACGGCGTCGACCTGCAAGGCAACGGTTTCAACAACGACTGGCGGGTGCGCACGATGAAGCCCGTGGGCGACCTCAGCCTCAGCGCCGACGTGAGCCGCATACGCCGCCTCGCCGACGGCGGAAAGCTGGGACTCATCGGCGCCCTCAATTACAGCAACAGCTACAAGACCTTCCTCGACATGGAAAACTCGCTCTTCGGCGCCTACGACACCGAGAACGACCGCAGCAATTACCTGCGCCACAGCCAGGACGACCAGTTCAACCACACCGCCCGCATCGGTGCCATGCTCAACCTCACGTTTGTCCCCGCCAAAGACAACAACCGCTTCGAGTTCAAAAACATCTTCAACCAGATAGGCACCGACCGCTATACCTACCGCACCGGCATCAGCGCCCAGAACAACCACGAAGAGAACGCCGAATACTATTACAGCAGCCGCACCACCTACAACGGCCAGTTTACCGGCAAACACACCTTCGAGAGCGACTACTTCGATTGGAGCGCCGGCTATGCCTACGCCAACCGCCTGCTGCCCGACCGCCGCAAATACCTCATCGACGACGCCCTCGAAACCGGCGTGCTCGCCCTCTCGACCGGCAACGACATCACCCGCGAGTTTACCCGCCTCGACGAACACATCGTCTCGGCCAACGCCAACTACCGCCACGACTTCGAGTGGGGCAGCTTCACCCCGGCACTCAAAGCCGGCGTCTACGGCGAATACCGCACCCGCAGCTACCGCACCCGCAGCTTCATCTACAACTGGAATTACAGCCAGAACACCTTGCCCGACGGCTTCCGTTACATGGACCTCCCCAGCGAACTCCTCACCGACGGGAACTACGGCGCCGACAAGCTCTACCTGCTCGAAGAGCTCAAAATGCGCAACAACTACGACGGCAACAACCTGCTGGGAGCCGGATATGTGGGCGTGAACCTGCCGTGGAGAGGCTTCAACCTCTACGCCGGCGTGCGCTTCGAGCACAGCGACATGGAGCTCATACGCAACACCCGCGACTACGAGGTGAGCCCGCAGAGCACCCACTACATCTACGACGACCTCTTCCCCTCGGTCAACGCCACCTACAAGTTCAACGACGAGCACCAGTTGCGCGCCTCCTACGGCAAGTCGGTCAACCGTCCCGAGTTCCGCGAGGTATCGCCCTCGGTCTTCTACGACTTCGACCTGGCCTCGAACGTGCAGGGCAACACCGAGCTGCGCCCCTGTTATGTGCAGAACTTCGACCTGCGCTACGAATGGTACCCCACCAAAGGTGAACAAATCTCGGTAGCCCTCTTCTACAAACACTTCGACGACCCCATTGAGTGGACCTACACCGTGGCCGGCGGTACCGACCTCGTCTACTCCTACCGCAACGCCGACGGCGCATACAGCTACGGCCTCGAAGTAGACCTGCGCAAGAACCTCGCCTTCCTGGGAATGCCCTCGTTCGACTTCGTCTTCAACGGCGCCCTCATCAAGAGCCTCGTGGAGTTTCCCGAAGGCGACCGCGAGAAAGACCGTCCCATGCAGGGACAGTCGCCCTATCTCATCAACACCGGACTCTCTTACCGCCACGAGAAGAGCGGCATCACCGCCGCCCTCTTCTACAACCGCATAGGCAAACGCATCGCCGGCGTGGGCCGCTACCTCGGCAGCTCGGGCAACGAAGAGACCGTGCGCATACCCGACTCCTACGAGATGCCCCGCGACGTCATCGACCTGAGCCTCTCCTGGAAAGCCAAGAAACACTGGGAGATAAAGCTGGGTATCCGCGACCTGCTGGCCGACAAGGTCACCTTCATGCAACTCGACGAGGTGTCGACAAAGACGGGCGAGACCAAGGTCGTCGAAGAGATTACCCGCCAATACCGCCCGGGACGCAACTTCAACCTATCGGTCGGCTACACCTTCTGAAACATTCATAAACAACCATAAACCGGGTTTCTGCACCAAGAGACCCACAAACCAAAAAAGAAAAAACATGAAATCGAAAAAATTTCTCAACTGGGCTTTCATCGCCCTCCTGTGCGGAGCCGTAACCGCATGCAACAACGACGATGACAACAACGGCGTCGACGACGGAAAAGACCAAGGCAGCAGCAGCCTCGTATTCGACGGCAACGTCATCGGCAACGGCGACCAGGAATTTGTCTTCTCGGGCAAAGAGACCCTCGCCCAAGGCACCTACCTGCTCAAAGGCTGGGTCTACATCGCCGACGGCGCCGAACTCACCATCGAGCCGGGTACCATCATCAAAGGCGACAAGCAGACCAAAGCCGCCCTCATCGTAGAGCCCGGCGGAAAACTCTATGCACAGGGCACTGCCGACAAACCCATCGTCTTCACCTCGGAAGAGGCCAAGGGCAACCGTCGTCCCGGCGACTGGGGCGGACTCATCATCTGCGGTAACGCCCGCAACAACCAGGGACAGATGCAAATCGAAGGCGGCCCCCGCACCAAACACGGCGGCAGCAACGATGTCGACAACTCGGGCATCATCAGCTATGTGCGCGTGGAATTTGCCGGCTATCCCTTCGAGCGCGACAAGGAAATCAACGGCGTCACCTTCGGCTCGGTAGGTAACGGCACGCAAGTCGACCATGTGCAGGTATCGTACTGCAACGACGACTCCTACGAGTGGTTCGGCGGTACGGTCAACGCCAAATACCTCGTGGCCTACAAAGGGTGGGACGACGAGTTCGACACCGACAACGGCTTCTCGGGCAAAGTGCAGTTCTGCCTCAGCGTGCGCGACTCCCGCATCGCCGACACCTCGCAATCGAACGGCTTCGAGTCGGACAACTGCGCCGACGGTGCCGCCATCGACCCCTACACCACCGCCACGTTCAGCAACATCACCTTCATAGGGCCCAAGGCCGTCGATGCCAACTTCGAGAACACGACCGACTACATCAACGGCGGTGAAGTATATCCCAACAACGGTTCGGCCCTCGGACGCTTCCAGGCCGCCATGCAGATACGCCGCAACAGCCGCCTCAACTGCTTCAACTCCATCGCCATCGGGTACCCCATCGGCCTCATTCTCGACAACCAGAAGGGCGACACCCAAAGCGCCGCCACCAACGGGTTGCTCAAACTCCAAAACATCTGGTTTGCCGACATGGACGTTACCGGCAGCGACGCCAACAAATCTTACGACGACGTGCTGGTAACCGGCTACGACGGCGACGGGAAACCCATCTACGACAACACCCAAACCTCTTTTTCGAGCCGCTTCTTCCTCGCCCAGTCGGGCAACAAGGTGAGCACGCTCGATGAGATGAACCTCTCCGGCGCCGAAACCTCCGTAGGCACCAACTACCGTCCCGCAGCCGGCAGCCCGCTGCTCTCGGCCGCCTCGTTCACCGACGGCAAACTCGCCTCGATGCAACAGGTAAGCTACATCGGAGCCTTCGACGCCAACGACAACTGGATTGACGGGTGGACCGAATTTGATCCCCAAAACGCCGACTATTGATCAATCGTCCTCAAAATTTTCATACCACTCGCACTCCACACCCCCGGCCGTGACGGCCGGGGGTTTTCTTGTCTTTGTCACAAAAAACAGAGAGCGAAAAATCTTTTGGTTTACCGAGTATCCCTTGCCATTTCCAACAGGGGAAACGAAGATGACATTTGCCTTCACACGAGAGAAGAAAGGGACGGCCGCATCAACAACCCGCCTCCTTTCGGAACGCGAATATGAATTTGTAACAAATCGGTGACATAACGGTTTCCCAAAATTTTCCTTCTTGTTTTTTAAATTATGTAAATTACTGAACAAAAGCTATTTATATATTTATCGGCATTCTGTTACTATTTTCATTTTTAATCCGTATCTTTGTGCATTCAAGACAAAACAACCTCTAAACCTTACTTTGTCATGACTTTGAAATTGACTCCCCGCGACATTTGGAACGAGGTAAAAGACTACACCATCATTACCTTGGGATTGATGTGCTACACGTTCGGGTGGACGGCGTTTCTCGTTTCCAACGAAATCGTAACCGGCGGCGTGACCGGCCTGTCGGCCATCATCTACTTCGGCACCAACATACCCGTGCCCGTATCCTATTTTGTCATCAACGGCATACTGCTCATCGCCGCCATTCGGGTCATCGGGTGGCAATATTGCATACGCTCCATCTTCGGCGTCGTCATGACGACCATTCAACTATCGATTTGGGCCTATTACATCAAAGAGCCCCTCATCGAGGACGAGCCCTTCATGTCGTGCATCATCGGCGGCATCATGCTCGGCGTGGGCATCGGCTTGGCCTTCACCCGCAACGGCAGCACGGGAGGTACCGACATCATTGCCGCCATCATCAACAAGTACAAACCCATCACGCTGGGCCGAAGCATTCTCTATTGCGACCTGCTCATCATCTCCTCGTCCTACATGCTCTTCCACGACCTCGAAAAAATACTCTTCGGTTTCGTGGTACTGGCCGTCTCGACCTACTCGTGCGACCTGCTCATCAACGGTATCAGACAGTCGATACAACTGCTCATCTTCTCTGAGAAATACGAGGAAATCGCCGACCACATCAACCGCGACATCAACCGCGGCGTAACCATTCTCGACGGCATGGGCTGGTACTCGAAACAACCCAAAAAAGTGATTGTCGTCCTGGCCAAACGCACCGAGTCGACCAGCATCTTCCGCCTCGTGAAACAAATCGACAGCCATGCCTTCATCTCCCAATCGAACGTCATCGGCGTCTATGGCGAAGGCTTCGACAAGATAAAAACATAATCGCCCGCACCCCATGCCGTACAATAATAGCGGGCCAAACATCGTTATTATCGTATGAAACAACTTGTATTTGCCACCAACAACGCCCATAAACTCGACGAAGTGCGAAACATCGTGGGCGACACGTTCGACATTCTCAGCCTCGAACAAATCGGTTGCCACGACGACATCGAAGAGACGGCCGACACCTTCGAAGGCAATGCCCTCATCAAAGCCCGCTACATCAAGGAAAAATACGGCTACGACTGCTTTGCCGACGACTCGGGCCTCGAAATAACCGCCCTCGGCGGTGCCCCCGGCGTCTTCTCGGCCCGCTTCTCGGGCGAAGCCCACAACTCCGAAAAAAACATGGACAAGGTGCTCTCCCTCATGCAGGGGGCGAGCGACCGCTCGGCCCGTTTCCGCACCGTGGCCGCCCTTGTCATCGGCAACCGGGAATACACCTTCGAAGGAGAAATCAAAGGGCAGATTCTCGAAGAACGCAGGGGAAAAGGCGGATTCGGCTACGACCCCATCTTCCTGCCCGAAGGCGAAACCCTCACGTTTGCCGAGATGAGTGAAACACAGAAAAACGCCATCAGCCACCGCGCCCGTGCCATGAAGAAACTGGCCGACTTCCTCCTCGCAAACTCATGAAAAAACTCCTGCTCATACTGCTTGCCTGCATCGGATTCCTGTCGGCCGGCGCCATTCAGCCGGTGGGAGAGTGGGAAATCCACGCCTCTTTCCGCACCCCCAAACAGATATGCGAAGGTTCCGAAAAAATATTTTTCCTCGCCGACAACTCCCTGTTTTCCTACGGCAAGGTCGACAGGGAGATGCGAGAACTCTCGCGGCTGAACATTCTCTCCGACAACCGCATCGCCCGCATCGCCTCGCAAGACGAGAACGACATGCTGGTCGTCATCTACGACAACAGCAACATCGACCTCATCGACATGGCCAACGAACGGGCCTACAACCTGCCCTACATCAAGAACGCTTCTCTCACGGCCAAGGGCATCAACGACATCTCTTTCTACGGCGACGAGACCTATCTGGCCACCGACTTCGGCATCGTCGTGCTCAACAACGACAAAAAAGAGATAAAGACCACCTACACCTTCAACGAAAAGATACGCACGGCCGCCCGACGGGGCGATTACCTCTACTGCATACGGGCCGACTACTCGCTCTACCGCTGCCGGGTCGACGGCATACCCTATGACATCAACAGCTGGGAAAAACTCCGAAACTCCTACATCACGCAGATACGGCCCTTCGCCGACGGTCTGTTCCTGCTGCATCAGAACGGCAACCTCTACCACCTCGGCAACGGCGACGAAACCACCACCCTGTTCATGTCCGACAACCGAACCCTGAAAATAGAGACACACGACGAACGTCTGCTCCTGTTTACCAACGACAACGAAGCCTATCTCTACGACAACAACCTGCAACTCACCTCCCATATCCGGTTCGACGACAGCGGACATGCTCCCGCCGACGTAACCGGGAACAACCGCCAGAACCGCTTGTGGATAATCGACAACGAATCGGTGGCCGCCCTGAAATACGACGCATCGGCCGTTCTTGCACAAGAACTCGAAATACCCTGCAACGCCTATCAGAAGGTTTACGACCCCTTCTCGCTCACCATCGACCACGGCCGCGTATATGTGGCCACGGCAGGCGTGGGTTACCTCAATGACGAACAAGACATCGAAGGATACATCTCGATACTCGAAAACGGCACCTGGACAAACATCTTCCCCTCGGAGGTACCCACTTCGAAACACCCCGATTACACATGGGGCAACCTTTACAACGTCACCATCGACCCCGACGATAAAAACACCTTCTATGTGGGTAGCTGGTTCGAGGGGCTCTACCGCTTCAAGAACAACAGTTACGACACCCGTTGGAACGACGAAAACAGCACCATCGGCAACGCCTCGAACTGGGCCTATAAAGCCGGATACACCGCGTTTGACAAAGATAAGAAACTCTACGTCATCACCTTCAACGAAGAGAGCGGTCTCTCGGTCATGCGCCGCGATGAAACCTGGTACCGGCTCGACTATGACGAGTTGAAAAACCAGCGCAACCTGAGCCAGATACTCATTCCCGAGAAATCCTCGGCCAAATGGGTGGTGTGCCCCGCCTACAACTCCTTCGTCTTCGCCTTCAATGACAACGGCACCGAGGAGACCTCCGACGACCAGACCCGCAAATTCACCACCTTCACCGACCAGAACGGCGAAGGTATCGACGGAAACATCTTCTACGACATGGCCGAAGACCGGGAAGGCCAACTGTGGATAGCCACCAACCGCGGCCCCATCATCATCACCCGTCCCGACAACTTCGCCGGCAGCAACTTCACCTGCAACCGCATAAAGATAGCCCGCAACGACGGCACCAACCTCGCCGACTACCTGCTCAACGACGAAACGATACAGACCATCGCCATCGACGGCGCCGACCGCAAATGGTTCGGCACCCGCAACTCGGGCGCCTATCTCGTCTCCAAAGACGGGCAGGAAACCATCTATCATTTCACGGCCGACAACTCACCGCTCCCCTCCGACAACATCTACGACATTGCCGTGCACCCCGAGACGGGAGAGGTGTTCTTTGCCACCGAAGGCGGTCTTGCCTCTTTCCGGGCCGAAGCCACCGAACCGCAAAGCGACTATTCCGACGTCTATGTGTTCCCCAACCCGGTACGACCCGACTACGAAGGCTCCATCACCATCACCGGCTTGCAGGAAAATTCCCTCGTGAAAATCACCGACACGGCCGGAAACCTCATCTATCAAAACTACTCGACCGGCGGACAACTCGTGTGGAACGGGCTCACCCGCAGCGGTGACCGTCTGCGCAGCGGCATCTATCTCGTCTTCGCATCGGTCGACAACGGGGGAGAGGGAATCGTCGCAAAATTTGCCGTCGTGCGGTAAACCTTCCTTGGGTTTTCCCCCCGGTAAAAAGAAAAAATTTCCGGAAAAATCAAAGCCACCCTTCGCGCTTGTACCACGCCACGGCCTCGGCCACACCCCGGTCGAGCCGATAGTCGGGCACAAAACCGAGCTCCTCGCGCGCGGCCGTCGTATCGCACACCCAGTTGCGCTGTTTCATGATGCGGTACTTGTCGCGGTTGAGCGTACTCGACGCACCGACCAGCCCCGCCAGAAAACCCACGGTGTAGCAAACGGCTTTGAGCAGAAACAGGGGAACACGCACCGGCACGACCACCCGCTTGTGCAACTCCCGCGCCACATGACGACGGAATTGCGACGAAGTATAGACATCGCCATCGGAGAGGAAATAGCCCCGTCGCTTCACCCCTTTGTCGACCGCCAGGAAAACCGCCTTCACCAAATCCTTGACATAAATGAACGTGAGCAGCTGACGCCGGTAACCGACCGAGAAGTCAAACCCCGCCTTGATACTCTTCATCATCAGGTAATAATCCCTCTCCCGGGGGCCATATACCCCGGTGGGACGCATAAAGACATACGGGAAATCGGGCAGCGACCGCAAAAACTCCTCGGCATGCAACTTGCTGCGGCCATAGAGCGTGTCGGGGTGGGGCACATCGTCGGGACGTATCGGGGTGTAGTCGCGTTCATCACCGGCGCCCCAGGCTCCCAGGCTGCTCATCAGGATAAACTGGTCGGGAACCGTATCGGTCTCTATCAAAGCCTCGGCAAAATTTTTCACATACCCGTAGTTTATCCTTTCAAAATCGCGGCCGTCCCTGCACTTGGTAACCCCCAGGTTGTGAATGACAATATCCCACCGGCCGAGCTCCGAAACCTGCCGGAGAAGTTCTTTTTTGAGTTCTTCCTTACGGGCGAAAGAAAGATTGACGAAGTGTATGCGCTCGTCACTCAGATAAGCCCGACTGGTCGAAGGGCGCACCCCCGCCCATGTCTCATACCCGCGACGCAAGGACTCTTCGACAAGAAAACCACCGATGAACCCACCGGCACCTGTTATCAAGACACGTTTCTGCATGGCTCCGAATAGAAAAAATCTGCGGTTAAAAGTACGACGATTTATCGATACAGCGTGTCGGAAAAGCGCTTTTTTATAATTTTTCGTTTGATAATAGACACAGTTCGATGATAATTACCATCTTTTAAAAAGATTAATGGCCGACTTTTCCTATATTTGCGCCTGTTATTTTTCACGGCATCTGATATTTCACTATCATTTCATTATGAAACAATACCAATTATTGAACAACATTTGCGGTTGGGTGGTCTTTGTGATTGCCGCCGTGACGTATATCCTCACGCTCGAACCGACGGCGAGCTTCTGGGATTGCGGAGAATTCATCTCGTCGGCCTACAAACTCGAAGTGGGACACCCGCCGGGAAACCCCATTTTCATGCTCACCGGCCGCTTCTTTGCCAATTTTGCATCGGACCCCTCGCAGGTCGCCTACATGATCAACCTCATGTCGGGACTGTTCAGCGCAGCCACCATATTGCTGCTCTTCTGGACCATTACCCACCTCACCCGCAAAATCATCGTGCGGGAAGACAGTGAAATGTCACTGTCCCAAATGATTGTGATTCTCGGTTGCGGCGCCGTGGGCGCACTGGCCTACGCATGGAGCGACACCTTCTGGTTCTCGGCCGTCGAGGGCGAAGTCTATGCCTACTCGTCGTTCTGCACGGCACTGGTATTCTGGCTCATTCTCAAATGGGAAGACATAGCCGACCGTCCGCATTCCGACCGTTACATCATACTCATTGCCTACGTCATAGGTATTTCCATCGCCGTGCACCTGCTCAACCTGCTTACCATTCCTGCACTGGTGCTGGTCTATTACTTCCGCAAGTTTTCCAACCCCACCACAAAAGGAGCCATCATTGCCCTGCTGCTCTCCTTCGCCGGCATCGTGTTCCTGCTCTACGGTCTCGTACCGGGATTCGTAAAAGTGGCCGGTTGGGCCGAACTGTTGTGTGTCAACGTGTTAGGTATGCCCTTCAACTCGGGTGTCATTGTCTACTTCTTCGTCGTCATCGCCTGCATCACCTGGGGCATCTATGAAACCTACAAGCAAGACAACATCAACCGCTTGCGCTTCTCGTTCCTCATCAGTGTGATATTGGTGGGACTGCCCTTCATCAGCAGCAAAATATTCATCGGCATACTCATATCGCTGGCGTTGGCCTTCTTCCTCTTCTACAAGAAAGAGTTGCCCATACGCCTGCTCAACATGATACTGGTGTCGGTGCTGGTCATCTTCATCGGATACTCCTCCTATGCCATCATCGTCATACGTTCGTCGGCCAACACCCCCATGGACCAAAACTCTCCCGAAGATGTTTTTGCCTTGGGCAGCTACCTCAACCGCGAACAATACGGCGACCGCCCGCTCTTCTACGGACAGACCTTCGTGGCCGACGTGGAACGGAAAGACGGTGTTCCCCTCTATGAAGAAGGGGCACCGATATGGGCCCGCGTCATCAAGACATCGGAAGATGAACCCGACCGCTATGAAATCATCGACCACAAACGCAACTACATCTACACCCCCGAACTCTGCATGTTCTTCCCCCGCATGTATAGCCCCGACAGCCGCCACATCGGCGCCTACAAGGAGTGGTCGAACTTCAAGGGGAAAAACGTGCGGGTTAACGGTCGCGTGACACGCAAGCCGACCTTCGTCGAGAACATGCGTTTCTTCATCGACTACCAAGTCAACTTCATGTATTGGCGTTACTTCATGTGGAACTTTGCCGGTCGTCAGAACGACATTCAAGGCAATGGCGATGCCGCATACGGAAACTGGATTACCGGTTTCAACTTCATCGACAAGTTCCTGGTGGGTGACCAGACGCTTCTCCCTACCGACCTGAAAGAAAACAAAGGCCGCAACGTATTCTTCATGATGCCCCTGCTGCTGGGCCTGCTGGGCCTCTTCTTCCAACTCTATTCCGGCAAAAAAGGCATCGAAAGCTTCTGGGTGGTCTTCTTCCTCTTCTTCATGACGGGACTGGCCATTGTCATCTACCTCAACCAGACTCCTTACCAGCCGCGCGAACGTGACTACGCCTATGCCGGTTCGTTCTACGCGTTTGCCATCTGGATAGGACTCGGCGTAGCCGCCATCTACAAACTGTTAGCGAAGAAAATCAACCCCACCGTCGCAGCTTCCTTAGCCACCGTCGTGTCGCTCATCGTGCCGTTGCAAATGGTAAGCCAGACGTGGGACGACCACGACCGTTCGGGACGCTACACCTGCCGTGACTTCGGCAAGAACTACATCACCTCGGTCGACGAGAACGGTATCATCTTCACCAACGGCGACAACGATACCTTCCCCTTGTGGTATGCCCAGGAAACCGAAGGTTATCGCACCGACGTGCGCGTGTGCAACCTCTCTTACCTGCAAACCGACTGGTATGTGTCGCAAATGAAGTCGCAAGCGTATGAGTCAGAACCGCTCCCCATCTCGATGAAGGAGAGCCAATATGGCAACAAGAAACGCGAATATGCCTACATTCTCGACCGTGTCGACTATCCCGTATCGGTAAAAGCAGCCATGGAATATTTCCTCTCCGACTCGGAAAGAACCAAAAACATTCCCGGATATGGAAACATCAACCACCTGCCCACCGGTGAGCTCTATATCGACATCGACAAGGAGAAAATAGCCAAGTCGGGTATCGTGCCCAAAGGTTACGAAGACAAAATCGTCGACCGCATGGACCTCTCGTTCAGCAACAAAAATTCTCTCATGCTCAACGAGCTGGCCATCATCGACATGCTCAGCACCAATGCCGAGCAAGGCTGGAAACGACCCATCTATTTTGCCTCGACCGTCGACCCGTCGCTCTTCTCCGAAACCGACAAATACTTCATGCGCACCGGTATGGCCTACAAGATTGTTCCCGTGGATCTCCCCTCGAACCAAGGCCGCTACCAGGTCGACAGCGAAGAGATGTATGACAACGTCATGAACAAGTTCGTATGGGGTGGCATCGACACCAATCCCGACATCTACCTCGACGAAACCATTCGACGCATGTGCTACTCCTACCGCATCATGTTCATCGACCTCATCGACCAACTCATGCAAGAGGGCAAAGAAGAGAAAGCCTTGAAAGCTCTCGACTATTGCATGGAGAAAATACCCGACAGTGCCGTACCTCACAATTACTTGTCGTTGCAATTGGCCATGGACTACTATTACCTGGGTCAAAACGAAAAAGGCAAAGCCCTGCTCACGAAAATCGGAGACAGCGCCCTGGAATACATTACATGGATAAACTCCCTCAGCGAGAACAAGAGACGCTCGGTACAACGCGACTATATCTACAACGAGAGAGCTCTGGTCGAACAGGTTATCCCCATGTTCTATCGTTTCGGTGATGAAGAGAGCGGTAAAAGATACCTCGAAAAAGCCTCCATTGCCGGTGCAAACATCAACCGATACCTGAAAATGAATGCCAACAGCTGATTCTTGAATCATACTCCCTTCTCAAAAAACTCTCTGCCGCAAAGCAGAGAGTTTTTTTATTTTTTTACTTATGACAAGAAGCCATGCAGCATTATCGACAAAAACAACATCTACCTTATAACACAAACCGAGACACGCTGTAACTATGTTCATAGAACGCCCTCCGCTTTTCTATCGCATGATGTTTCCCGAAACGATATGGAGACTTCCCTGCAAAGAAAAGACCATATATCTCACCTTCGACGACGGACCGGTACCTGAAATCACACCTTGGGTACTCAATCTGCTCGACTACTACCAAGTGAAAGCCACTTTCTTCTGTGTAGGCGAAAACGTGGCCCGCAATACCGAACTCTATGCCGAGATTCTCAAACGCGGACACCACACGGGCAATCACACGATGAATCACATTCAGGGCATGAAATACTCCATCAAGGATTATGTGCGCAATGTCGATGCCGCCAACGAACTGATTCAAAGTGCGCTGTTCCGCCCGCCACACGGGCACATGTGTTTCGGCCAGGCTCACGAACTGAGGCAGAAATACAAAATCATCATGTGGGACGTGGTCACCCGCGATTACAGCAAAAAACTGAGCGGCGAACAGGTGTTCAACAACGTGAAGAAATATACCCGCAACGGTTCCATCATCGTCTTCCACGACTCGTTGAAAGGACAGAAAAATCTGCGCTATGCCCTGCCCAAATCCATCGAATGGATAAAAGAACAAGGATACAAGTTTGCACTTCTTTGATTTTTACTATATTTGTAACCTATATATAGAAAGTAAATTTTCAAACATATTTTTTCTGACCAAGAAATGATTTTTTTAAAGTAAAGTACACTAAACCTTAATTATATTTCTTTGCTCAATCATAAAAAAAGCAGTGATAATGTGTTATCACTGCTTTTCTGTTATCACGATAGACAATAAATTCTTTTACAAACCCAATTGTGCCGATATGTCGAGCATGCGCTGTATGGGACGTATGGCACGCTCGGCAACGTTCTTGTCTACGACAATTTCGGGGGTCTCGTCGCGCAGGCAGTCTCTCAGTTTTTCGAGCGTGTTCAGGCGCATGTAGTTGCATTCGTTGCAGGCACAGGTGCTGTCTTCGGGAGGAGCGGGAATGAACTCCTTGTCGGGACACTGTTTCTGCATCTCATGCAGGATACCCGACTCGGTAGCCACGATAAAGCGTTTCTTGTCCGATTTCACGGCATGTTTCAGCAGAGCGGCCGTAGAGCCCACCTTGTCGGCCAATTTCAGCAATACGGCCTTGCATTCGGGGTGAGCCAGCACATCGGCATCGGGATACTGCTTTTTCAGTTCCAGAATTTTGGCCACCGAAAATTGCTCGTGCACATGGCAGGCACCGTTCCACAACAACATCTCACGACCCGTGATGCCGTTGATGTAGTTGCCCAAGTTACGGTCGGGGCCAAAAATGATTTTCTCATCTTTCGGGAAACTCTCCACAATCTGACGGGCGTTGGTCGATGTCACCACCACATCGGTATAAGCTTTCACGGCAGCTGATGTGTTTACATAGGAGATGACCGTGTAACCGGGGTGAGCTTCGACAAAACGGGCGAACTCATCGACCGGACAACTGTCGGCCAACGAACAGCCGGCCTCCATGTCGGGAACCAGTACCTTCTTGTCGGGACACAATATCTTGGCCGTCTCGCCCATGAAGTGCACACCGCACATCACAATCACATCGGCATCGGTCTTGGCCGCCCATTGGGCCAACGCCAGGCTGTCGCCTACATAATCGGCCACGTCTTGTATTTCGTTGCACTGGTAATAGTGGGCAAGAATCACGGCGTTTTTCTCTTTACGCAGACGGTCGATTTCTTCAATCAAAGATTGTTGGTTCGACATCGATGGAGTAGGGTGACAAACATTCATCATATTATAATTTAATTTTTTCTTTAAAGAAGATTTTATGCTGATGATATTATCCTGTTGATAATGCTCGTAACTTTTTTTCTAATTATTTGCTTTTTCGGTTATGAAATGCCGTTATGCAGTTATAAAGAAGTTACAAACGCTATTTTTCTCTTATATAGAGCCAATTATGGATTTATTCCACATCGGTTTACAACGGGCAAAGTTATGAATTTTCTTTCATATACATGGTATATGGCGTTTTATTTGTACCCTCATATTTCTGAGAAAAAAAGGGAGTTTATTTTTTGGAGATTTCATCTGACGATTGGTATAACACAGTTTTCGGATTGCGTGCGTTTTTTCTATCTTTTTTTTGAAGTTTTTTATGCACAGTTTTTCAACACTTATCGACAAGTTATTTCGTCTTCCTTTATATACTTAAAAATGAAAAATGATTTCTTGTGTGAAATAAACATGTTAATTGTCTTGATTATAATATGTTATGAGGTAAATGAGTTTTTGTTGTTGATAAAGAACCGTGGTTTTGGGACAGGAGTGAAGAGAGTAAGTGGGAGATATTTCGTATCTTTGGAAAAGATAGAAAAATATAGAAGATGAAAAAGAAGAGTATTCTCGACATGCAACGCATTACGGTCGAAGAATTTAAGGCTGCCGACAAGATACCTTTGGTTGTGGTGCTCGATAACGTGCGCAGTCTCAATAATGTAGGTTCGGTTTTTCGCACGAGCGATGCGTTCAGGGTATCGGCCATTTACCTGTGCGGCATAACCTCCACACCGCCGCACCCCGAGATACACAAGACGGCTTTGGGTGCCGAAGAGAGTGTCGAATGGCATTATGCCGCCGATGCTGTGACCCTTGTCGATGAACTTCACGCGCAAGGATATTATGTCTATGCCGTGGAGCAGGTCGAGGGAAGCGTGTCACTCGAAAAACTCTCGCTTTCGTCCGATAAGAAATATGCCGTTGTCTTGGGTAATGAGGTGAAAGGGGTGCAACAAGGTGTTGTTGACAAGTGCGACGCCTGCCTCGAAATACCGCAGTACGGAACCAAACACTCCCTCAATGTTTCGGTTACGGCCGGACTGGTGATATGGGACTTTTTCAAACAACTCTTTTCTTGATAAT
>DVLI01000015.1 GCA_018715595.1 Candidatus Caccoplasma merdavium
CGTTGACGGCGACAGGGAGCGTCATTTCTTCGCCGTTGCGCACAAAAGATATGTCGGCCGAAGCTCCCATGTGCGAGCCGAGGGCAGCGGTGAAGTCGGTGTAGTCGGGTGTGGCTGTTCCGTTCACGGCAATGATGCTGTCGCCCTCCTGCATGCCGGCTTTGGCGGCCCCGTAACCGGCGACGGCATTCTGGACAACCACCGGCATGCGGCAGCTGGCAAAACGCTGGTTGGCGCCGATGAGTTGCAACATGAGGTCGTCGGGGAGGGTGAGTTTCACCACTTCACCGTTGCGCATGACTTCTACTTCGTGGGCTTCGGCCATGGCGCGGATTGTCTCGCCCGAGAAATCATACAGGGTCTTTCCGTCGGCGGTCAAGGGAATGTCGCCGTCACGAAATCCGGCGTTTTGCGCCACTTCGCCATAGACGATTCCGTTGCCGATGTTTTTGATGGGAAGTACCGTTTCGCCCCACACAAAGGCAATCATGGCATAGATGACGAGCGCGAGCAGGAAATTGTTGATGACGCCGGCCGTCATGATGAGCAACCGTTGCCAGGCCGGTTTGGAGCGGAATTCCCAAGGCTGTTCGGGTTGAGCCATCTGCTCCTTGTCCATCGATTCGTCGATCATGCCGGCGATTTTTACATATCCGCCCAGAGGCAGCCAACCGATGCCATATTCGGTGTCGCTGTTTTTGGGCTTGTATTTGAACAGGGAAAACCACGGGTCGAAAAAGAGATAGAATTTCTCGACTCTCACCTTGAAGAGTCTCGAAAAAAAGAAGTGTCCCAATTCGTGGATAAAGACCAGAATCGAGAGGCTGAGCATGAGTTGTGCGGCTTTTATCAGAAAAGTTTCCATAAGTCGGCGGTAAAGTATAAAATCAGAATTTTTGAGAAATCAAATCCATTCCCTGGTACGGCGACGGGCTTCGGCATCGGTGGCGACATAATCGTCGTAAGTGGGGGTGGCGACAAATGCCACTTCGTCCATGGCCCGGGCGATGAGGCGGGGCATGTCGGTGAAGGCGATGCGGTCGTGCAGGAACGCCTCCACGACGATTTCATTGGCGGCATTCATGATGCAGGGCATGTTGCCGCCTTGGCGCATGGCCTCGTAGGCGTAACCGAGAAGGGGAAACCTGTCGGTGTCGGGGCGTTCGAAGGTGAGCGACATGTAATGTTCGAGTCGGGGTTTGGGGTCGGAGCTGGGCAGCCGGTGCGGATAAGCAAAAGCGTATTGTATGGGGAGCTTCATGTTGGGAAGCCCCAGTTGCGCTTTGATGGCTCCGTCCTGGAATTGCACCATGGAGTGCACAATCGACTGGGGGTGTACGGCTACCTCGATTTGGTCGGGAGTGACATTGAACAGCCATTGGGCTTCGATGACCTCAAAGCCTTTGTTCATCATCGAGGCGGAGTCGATGGTGATTTTGGCGCCCATTTTCCAGTTGGGGTGTTTGAGCGCTTCGTTTTTGGTGACATGTTTCAATTCTTCGGCCGATAAGGTGCGGAACGGGCCGCCCGATGCCGTGAGAATGATTTTCTCGATGGCGTTGTCGTTTTCACCGGCCAGGCATTGGAAAATGGCCGAGTGCTCCGAGTCGACGGGGATAATGGGCACTCTGTTTTCAAGCGCCAGGCGGGTGATGAGTTCCCCGGCCACGACCAGTGTCTCTTTGTTGGCCAGGGCGATGGCTTTCCCCGCTTTGATGGCTCGTATGGTGGGGTAGAGGCCGGCATATCCCATCATGGCGGTGAGCACCATGTCGATGGGTTGGGCTTCGACGATTTGGGCGATGGCATCGCTTCCCGCGAAGGTCTTTATCGGGAGGTCGCTCAGGGCCTCTTTCAGTTTGGGGTAGAGGGTTTCGTCGGCAATGACGACGGCCTCGGGCGAGAAGCGGCGAGCTTGTTCTATCAGTAGGTCGACATTGTGGTTTGCCGTGAGGGCGTAAACTTCAAAAAGGTCGGCGTGTTCGGCGATGACTTGCAGAGCCTGTGTCCCGATGGAGCCGGTCGAGCCCAATATGGCCAGTTGTCTTTTTGTTCCCATAGAAAAGGTGCGCTGTCAGAAATGAATATATTCCGATGGATTCAAGGGCACGCCCTGGTGCCAAAGTTGAAATTCGACATACGGGCGTATCTTCCCTTCGATAAGATTCCCCGATATGGCGATGTTTTCGCCCTCGGAGACTTTTTGCCCGACCGATTTCAGCAGTCGGTCGTTGCATCGGTATATCGATATGTAGTTGTTGTTGTGTTGCACTTCGATGACATATCCCTCTTCTGCGGTGAAATAGGTGGCGATGACCGTCCCGTCGAGTACCGCCGCCACGGGCGACTGGCGAGGCGGGGTGATGCGTATGCCGAAGATGCGGCGTTGGGGATTGTATGTCTGGGTCACCCGGCCCTTCACCGGCGGATAGAATATGAGGTTGTCGGCTACGTTTTGGTTAAACACATCGAGCGTGTATTTCCCCTCTTCGGCATATTTGCGCAGGAATGAGTTGGTGGCGTTGGAAGCCGGCAGGAGCGAGTCGATGGAGTAGGTTTGCAGCGTTTGCTCGCTGTTGATGTCGATGGAGTCGAGGGGAATATTGCCCGAAAAAATGTTGGCGAGATTGTCGAGATAGGCTTTGTTGATGTTGACAATGCGGGTCAGCGAGTCGACGGCAAGGGCGTTGTCGACGATTTGGCTCCGCATTTCGGGGCTCACATACCCCGGTAAGGTGCGACGCAGCGGGGTGCGGGTGATGAGGTAGATGGTGAGTGCTCCGATAATTAGCACGGCGATGAGCATCGATAGAATCACCGTCAGTCGCGAAATGCGAAACATCAGGACCTGCTCCAACGTGTGCTCGTTGAAGATGGTGAGTTTGTAGGAAAACCGGAGCTTTTTCCACACCGATTTTATTTTGTTGCCTGTCTGCATATGTTACCTGTTGCGGTGTTGTTCGTGCATTATATGCAAGAAAACTATCCTAATTTGCAAAGTTAATAAATATTCGCGATACCCTGCGGCTCTCTTCCTATTTTTAGAAAAGTTTTGATTTCCCCGCACTTTGCTGGCCGTTGCCGGCTTATTTTTTGCCGGCGGACGAACTTAATGCGCCCTTTTTCTGTTATATGCTTGCTTTCAATGCAGATTTCCCCTTCGCATTTCCCGGGAGAGGGGGTCTTCTCTTTTGTTTGTCCGGGAAGGGTAAATTTTTTTTATCAATCGTATGAAAACAAAAAAACATGTTTGGGGGGTGGGGGCAATGGTTGCTGCACTCCTGTTTTGGACAGGAACAAGTGCGACAGCACAAACCCTTGTCGTCGAGGAAGAAATCGTCGAGGTTCAACCCTTGCCCGGTACGCAGTATTACAGCGCCAAGGGGCCGAGAAGCAACTGGTTCATGTCGGTGGGTGCCGGTACGCAGACCTATGTCAAGTCGCTCCATCGCGGCAAGCAGCAATTTACGTTGGCTCTCGATGTGGCAGCCGGAAAGTGGATTACCCCTTATCTTGCCCTGCGTCTCGATTTCATGGGCGGTAGTGTCAAAAAAATGTGGCCCCGTGTAGGTGAACCGCAAGGTGCCCGTTATGTGGCTCTTTATGGCGACTTGATGTGGGACCTCACCAATGCTCTCGGCGGTTACGACCCCATGCGTATCGTGTCGTTCAGACCTTTTGCCGGTGTGGGTGCCATGTATACGTTCAAAAACGACATGGCCGGGCGTGATACCTACCTCTTCCCCGTGTCGGCCGGTATCAACATCAACTTCCGCCTTTGCCACTATGCCGACTTCTTTATCGAGGGCCGTGCCAACATGATGGGCAATAACTTCTCCGAGCAGTTTTGGGCAAGCCGCCGCATAGAGACGATTGTTTCGGCAGTTGCCGGTATCACCGTGAAATTCGGAAAAGAGCGTTTCAACTCTTACAATCCCTATGCCGAACAGGCTCTTGTCTCGGCCATGAACCAGCGCATCAATGATTTGCGCGAGGAACTCGAAGATTGTGAGAGTCGTCCCTTGCCTCCTCCCGAGAAAGTCGTCGTTTATAAAACGGCCCCCGCACCCGTCGACACCACGCCCAAATGCCAGGGAAAACTTATGTCGGTGGTGCGTTTCTCCATCAACAGTGCCGAGATAGCTCCTGTCGAGATGGTCAACATCTACAACGTGGCTCAGTACATGAAGGCAAATAAGAGCTGCACCTTGGTCGTTACCGGCTATGCCGATGAGAAAACCGGTACGCCGGCCTACAACAAGCAGTTGAGTCAGAAACGGGCACAGGCGGTGATGGACACACTCATCAAGCAGTACAACATACCGGCCGGTCGCATCGAGATGGTGGCCGGTGGCAGCACCAGCCAACCCTATCCGCAGGATAACAGTTGGAATCGCATCGTGCTTTTCTCGACCAAGTAAAATCCAGTTCTGATTGGACCTTTTTCGTTTACCGGTTGCGCACTGCCAATCACACGGCCGGTAGCGGATAAGGCAAAGGCCCTGCACGGTATGTACCGTGCAGGGCCTTTTGTCGGTGGGGGAGAGATTCTTTATTTCCCTTGGGCGATGTAGTCGGTAATCCACCGGCCCACTTCGGAGCATTTGTAGGCTTTCCCGTCGCCGCAGATGTCTTCGGTAACGACACCGGCTTCGAGCGAAGCGGCTACGGCACGGCGTATGGCGGCACCCTCTTCCATGAGGCCGAAAGCATATTCAAACATCAGTGCGGCCGAGAGTATCGTGGCCACGGGGTTGGCGATGTCCTTGCCGGCGGCTTGGGGGTAGGAGCCGTGTATCGGCTCGAATACCGAGGTGTGTATGCCTATCGAGGCCGAGGGGAGCATGCCCAGCGAACCGGTGATGACCGAGGCTTCGTCGGTGAGAATGTCGCCGAACATGTTTTCGGTCACGATGACGTCGAAGCGGCTCGGGAACTGCACGAGCTGCATGGCCGCATTGTCGACAAACATGTATTCGGTCGTGATGTCGGCGTTTTCACGGGCGATTGCCTGGGCCACTTCGCGCCACAGACGCGAGGTGCAGAGCACGTTGGCTTTGTCGACCACCGTTACTTTCTGCCGGCGTTGGCGGGCATATTTGTAGGCGAGGCGCACGATACGCTCCACCTCTTCGCGGCTATACACGCAGGTATCGTAGGCCACGTTCCCGTCTTCGCTGCGTCCTTGCGGGCGACCGAAGTAGATGCCGCCGGTGAGTTCGCGTATGCACATGAGGTCGGTGCCTTCTACGATGTCGCGACGCAGGGGTGACTTGTGCAGGAGCGAAGCGAAGGTGGTGACGGGGCGTATGTTGGCATAGAGCCCCAGTTGCTTGCGCATGCCCAGCAACCCTTGCTCGGGACGTACTTTGGCCGAGGGGTTGTTGTCATACTTGGGGTCGCCGATGGCACCGAACAATACCGCGTCGGATTCCATGCACAGTTTGTGAGTCTCTTCGGGGTAGGGATTCCCGCAACGGTCGATGGCACAGGCCCCCACCAAGGCGTGTTGGTGTGAAAGTTCATGGCCGAAGCGTTTGCACACGGCTTCGGTGACTTGCAGGGCTTGTCCCACGATTTCGGGTCCGATGCCGTCGCCCGGCAGTACAGCGATTTTCAATTTCATATGCAGATGTTTTTTTGATGATTGTTACATTTCTTCGATTTGGTTCAGCATTTTCACCGTGGCCTGTATGGCCGCTTCGGTTTGGTCGGCGTCGAGGCCGCGGGTCTTGAACGTGTGGTCGTGGTAGTTCCAGGTGATGACGGTTTGCACGAAAGCGTCGGTACGGCCTCCCGGGGGAATGTCGACCGTGTAGTTGGTGAGCATCGGGAATTCGCGTCCCAGCTGTTGCTTGTAGATGATGCGCACGGCCTTTACGAAGGCGTCGTACTGGCCATCGCCCGTTGCCGTCTGTTCATACTGTTTGCCGTGTATCTCTATTTTCACCACGGCTACCGGGTGCAGCCCTTGTGCCAACGCCAGCGAATAATTGAGCAGCCTGATTTTCTGGTCTTCGATGTTGTGTTTCAGAACGTCGGAGATGATATAGGGCAGGTCGTCTTGCGTGACTTGTTCTTTTTTGTCGCCGAGGGCGATGATGCGGTCGGTGACTTTGCGCATCGATTCCTCATCGAGTTCGATGCCCAGCGCTTCGAGGTTTTTCTGAATGTTGGCCTTTCCCGAGGTTTTTCCCAGGGCATATTCCCGGGTGCGGCCGAAGCGTTCGGGCAGCAGGTCGTTGTAGTAGAGGTTGCTCTTGCTGTCGCCGTCGGCATGTACGCCGGCGCATTGGGTGAAGACATACTCTCCGATGACCGGTTTGTTGGCGGGAATGCGCACGCCGGAGTATGACTCGACCACGCGGCTTACCTGGTTTATTTTCCGCTCGTCGATGCCCGTTTGGCATTTCAGCTGGTCGTGCAGGACCGCCAGCACACTCGAAAGCGGAGCATTGCCGGCGCGTTCACCCAGCCCGTTGATGGTGCAGTGTACGCCCTGTATGCCGGCTTTCACGGCCGAGTAGACGTTGGCGATGGCCAGGTCGTAGTCGTTGTGCCCGTGGAAGTCGAAGCGGCAGCCGGGGTAGCGTTCCAGCATGGTCGTGCAGAACTCGAAACACTGGTAGGGGTTGAGAATGCCCAGCGTGTCGGGCAGCATGAAGTGCTCTATCTCTTCGCCGTGCAAGGCGTCCATAAGTTGGTAGACATACTCGGGCGAGTGTATCATGCCGTTCGACCAGTCTTCGAGGTAGATGTTTACCTGCATGCCGTTTTCCCGAGCCAAGGCGATTTCGGCCATGATGTCGGCGATGTGTTCTTCGGGGCTTTTCTTCAATTGTTCGCGGCAGTGGCGCAGCGAGCCTTTGCAGAGCAGGTTAATGATTTTCCCGCCGGCCTCTTTGATCCAGCGTATCGATATGCCCTTGTCGATGAATCCGAGGATTTCGACGCGGTTGAGAAAATCCTGCTTGTTGGCCCATGCGCATACCTGTTTCACCGACTGGAATTCTCCCTCTGATACGCGTGCCGACGCTATCTCTATGCGGTCGACGTGCAACTCCGAGAGCAGCAGGCGGGCGATACTCAGTTTCTCCTGCGGGGCAAACGAGACGCCCGATGTCTGCTCGCCGTCGCGCAGGGTGGTATCCAATATCTCTATACGCATGGAATCAATGGTTGTGGTTCTGTTCCCATGATTCGGTCTCGGCTTTTTGGCTCAACAGGTAGTCGATGTCGTCGAGACCGTTCATGAGGCAGTGTTTCTTGTAGGCGTTGATTTCAAAATGTTCGCTCCGTCCCGTGGTTTTGTTGGTGATGGTCTGAGCGGGCAGGTTCACTTCGACCTCGGTTTTCGGGTTGGCAAAAATCGAGTCGAACAACTCTTTCAGGAACGGCTCACTCACCACGACAGGCAATACGAAGTTGTTGAGTTCGTTGTTCTTGTGTATGTCGGCAAAGAAGCTCGAAACCACGACGCGGAACCCGTAATCGGCAATGGCCCAGGCCGCATGTTCGCGGCTCGACCCTGACCCGAAGTTTTTCCCGGCGACCAATATCTCTCCGCCGTATGTGGGGTTGTTGAGTACGAAATTTTTATTGACCGAACCGTCGGGATTGTAACGCCAGTCCCGGAAAAGATTCTCCCCGAATCCTTCTCGGGTGGTTGCTTTGAGAAAACGGGCCGGAATGATTTGGTCGGTATCTACGTTTTCGAGGGGGAGGGGTACGCAGGTACTTGTCAGTATATCGAATTTCTGTTTCATAGTCGTTTGCTTTTGTTGTTTACATCAACGTTCTGGGGTCGGTGATTACGCCGGTTACGGCAGCGGCGGCGGCTACCAGCGGGCTGGCCAGCAGGGTGCGTGAGCCGGGGCCTTGGCGGCCTTCGAAGTTGCGGTTGCTGGTCGACACGGCATATTTGCCGGCCGGCACCTTGTCGTCGTTCATGGCCAGGCAGGCCGAGCAGCCCGGTTGACGTATCTCGAATCCGGCCTCTTGCAGCACCTTGTCGATACCCTCTTCGCGTATCTGCGCGTCGACCAGCCACGAGCCGGGTACCAGCCAAGCCACGATGTGGTCGGCCTTTTTCCGGCCTTTGACCAGCGAGGCGAAGGCGCGGAAGTCTTCGATGCGGCCGTTGGTGCAGGCACCGAGGAATACATAGTCGACTTTTTTCCCGAGCAGCGGTTCACCCGGTTTGAAGCCCATATATTGCATCGATTTCTCGAACGAACTTTTTTCTACCTCGCTCATGCCTTCGGTGGTGGGTATATGGGCGGTGATGGCTGTCCCCATGCCGGGATTGGTGCCGTAGGTAATCATGGGCTCGATGTCGGCGGCGGCGTAGCGCAGCTCTTTGTCGAATGTCGCATCGTCGTCGCTTTTGAGCGTTTTCCAGTAGGCGACCGCCTTGTCCCAAGCCTCGCCCTGCGGGGCATATTCGCGACCCTTGATATAGGCGAAGGTGGTCTCGTCGGGAGCTATCATGCCGCCCCGGGCGCCCATTTCGATACTCAGGTTGCACAAGGTGAGGCGACCCTCCATCGAGAGGTTGCGCACGGCTTCACCGGCATATTCGATAAAGTAGCCCGTCGCACCGCTGGTGGTGATTTTCGACATCAGGTACAGCGCCATGTCCTTGGCCGTGACGCCTTTGCCCAAAGTGCCGTCGATGGTGATGCGCATGGTCTTGGGGCGCGATTGCAGGATACACTGTGTGGCCAGTACCATTTCGACTTCGCTGGTGCCGATGCCGAATGCGATGGCACCCATTGCCCCGTGGGTCGAGGTGTGTGAGTCGCCGCACACGATGGTCATGCCCGGGAGGGTGAGCCCGCGTTCGGGACCGACGACATGTATGATGCCGTTCCGGGGGGTGAGCATGCCGAAGTGGGTGAGGCCGAACTCCTCGGCATTGCGGGCCAGCGTATCGACCTGCTTGCGGGAAACCGGGTCTTCGATGGGCTTGTCCTGGTCGTGGGTGGGCGTGTTGTGGTCGGGCATGCAGAATATCTGCCCGGGGCGGAAACATTTCAGCCCCCGCGCACGCAGCCCGTCGAAAGCCTGCGGGCTGGTTACCTCATGGCAATAGAGCCGGTCGATATAGAGTTGGGTCGGCCCGTCTTCGATTTTCTGTACGACGTGGGCGTCCCATATTTTGTCGAAAAGTGTGTTCATAGCGTATGTTGTTTTTTTGAAGTCGGATTAATGTACAAATTTGTTGATGGCGTCGATAAAGGCTTCGACCGAGGCCGCGATGATGTCGGTGTTGGCCGCAAACCCGTTGTAGTGCACGCCGTCATAAGCTACGGCCATGTGCACCTTGCCCACGTCGTCACTGCCTTTGGTGATGGCTTGAATAAGGAACTCCTGAATCGTCATTTGGCGGTGAATGATTTGTTTCACGGCTTTGATGGCCGCATCGACCGGGCCGTTGCCGGTGGCTGCCGCCTCGAAATGTTCTCCGGCGATGCGCAGCCCCACGCTGGCCACCGAACGCACGCCGACGCCCGACGTCACTTGCAGGTAGTCGAGCGTGATGCGGGCATTTTCCGAACGGGCCTTACCTACGAGCATGAGCAGGTCGTCGTCGTTCAGGTCTTTTTTGCGGTCGGCCAGTTTCAAGAAATCCTCATAAGCCTTGTCGAGCCTCTCCTTGTCGAGTTCCACGCCCAAGATGTGCAGGCGGTGTTTCAGGGCGGCGCGGCCGCTGCGGGCGGTGAGTACAATCGAGTTCTCGTCGATGCCTACGTCGCGCGGGTCGATGATTTCGTAGTTCTCGCGGTTTTTGAGCACGCCGTCCTGGTGTATGCCCGACGAGTGGGCAAAGGCGTTGCGTCCCACGATGGCCTTGTTGGGTTGCACCGGCATGCTCATGAGGCTCGATACCAGCCGGCTGGTGCTGTAAATCTTTTGTGTGTTGATGTTGGTTTCGACGTCCAGCTCCTTGTGGCTCTTGAAAATCATGGCCACCTCTTCGAGCGAAGTGTTGCCGGCGCGTTCGCCGATGCCGTTGATGGTCACCTCGGCCTGACGGGCGCCGTTGAGAATGCCCGATATGGTGTTGGCCGTGGCCATGCCCAAGTCGTTGTGGCAGTGGGTGGCGATGATGGCCTTGTCGATGCCCTTGACATTCTCTTTGAGGAAACGTATTTTACGGCCGAACTCCTCGGGCAGGCAGTAGCCCGTCGTGTCGGGAATGTTTACCACCGTGGCACCGGCCTTGATGACAGCCTCGATGACGCGCGCCAGATATTCGTTGTCGGTGCGGCCGGCATCTTCGGCGTAGAATTCCACGTCTTCGACATATTTCTTGGCATATTTCACCGCGGCGACGGCGCGCTCGATAATCTCTTCGCGGGTGGAGTTGAATTTGTATTTGATGTGGTAGTCCGACGTGCCGATGCCTGTGTGTATGCGTTTGTGCTTGGCATACTGCAAAGCCTCGGCGGCCACTTTTATGTCGTTTTCGTTGGCGCGGGTCAGGGCGCAGATGGTGGGCCACGTTACCGCCTTGGAGATGGTGACGACCGAGTTGAAGTCGCCCGGGCTCGACACAGGAAATCCTGCCTCGATAATGTCTACGCCCAATGCTTCGAGGGCCTTGGCCACCTCTATTTTCTCTACGGTGTTGAGCTGACAACCCGGCACTTGTTCACCGTCGCGCAGGGTTGTATCGAAAATGTATAACTTTTCTGACATGGTAATATGACGTTTTTTCGTTTCTTCTCAAAAAAAAACCTTTCTGCACAGGGACGTGTGAGAAAGGTTTGTATATCGGTATCATTTCTTCATTTTAGCGCACCGGCTCACCGTCCATCGAACTCTTCGGTAGAATAATAATTCGTAGGTCGTGAAGTCGGAAGTTTTGCATCTGTCGAGATAGATTTGTTATTTCGGCTGCAAATGTAGCTATAATTTTTGATTCTGCAAATAGAATGCAATATTTTTTGCGGGTTGTTTTACGAATTGTCAATTTTTATAAACCATAAAATGTCAAATCATAAAGAATTCAAGCCTCAGAAAAATTTTTGAATATATCGTTATTTGCTCCACCGGGACTTAATAATCCGTTTGCTCTTTTTATAAATTCCCCATGTTTTAGCTTTAATGCCAAGTTATTTTTGTCGTACCGAGATAAGCTTATCGATAATGATGTCAAATTAAAAAATGAATAGTATGACAAATTCTAAACATGAAACAACCCAAATTCCTCCCGAGGTAAATTCTTCGGGTGCGATGGAAATAACCGGACAATTAGAACCATCGGTTGCCAGTTCTTCTATTGTTGAAAGTTTGTGGAATATAATCGACAATGAAGAATTCTTGGAGGTTGTTACCGATTCCAATGGCATTTTTTTACGGGGCATTAAAAGAGACGGCTCCATGGAATGGGCCAAAGGCGTACCGACGCCGATCCGGCAAATTTGTCCGTCGGAAAGAATCGAAAACCCCGAATGGCTTTTTTTATGGTGTATAGAAGATCAAAAAGGTGATCGCTACCCGGTCATGGGGGTTAAGTATGATTTTACATTTTGGTGTGCCAAAAATGAGATGACGTTTGATTTGAAAAAATTGGAAGCATCCATTTATGACCATTCTATTGCCTTGTCTTCTACGAAAGAAGAATTGAAACAGACGTTGACCAATAGTATCAATCGCGTTAATAGGAAAATAGAGGCGACCGACAGCAAACAAAGTGAACTGGTCGCACGTATATCTTCGCTTGAAAACAAAAAGATACAGGAGAGTGATTGTTCCGAGGAACTTTTACAAAAAATCGGAACTTCCGGAGGAGGGTCAATCGAGAACTATGCCGACGGCCAGGATATTGCCTCTGTCGATAATAGGTTGCGGTTGGCATCGCGTCCTTATGGCCTGAATAATTACGGCTATGTGAGGTTACGGTGCAGAGATATAGAAAATGCCTTTGAAAATGTTGTCGCAGAAGACGAGGAGAATGTAACAGATGAACACTATTGCAAAAGGAAAACATTGACCCTGTTTAAGTATGAAGGCTCACTAAAAGAAGAACATTATGTATATACCGTTTCTCCTATGATGGCAACCCATACGATATATGAGGTGGTACATACGCACAATTTAGGGGGGCGTGTCGTGCGCATACCCGATGATTGCGTCTTGTGGTTCAATGGGGGTACATTTACAAACGGAACGATTCTCAGCAATAAAACAAAGGTCATAAATCTTCCTTCTGCTACCAGTAAGGTAGAAAAGTATGCAAAAACTTTTGTGAACACACCGGCCGAAATAGATATAGTTGGGAAAATTTACAATATCTATGGGCAGGAGATTACCGTGCGTGGTGATGTGATAAATCGTCATACCCCTTTGTGTTACAATTACGAAATCAGAATGTCGGATTATAAATATGACGGAAACGGGATAAATAATTCCATGCGCCTTGCTCGTAATTTGGGGGTTACCGATTGTATTATAACCATGTATATCAGGAATAATCATTCAACAGATTCAACAAATGAAGTTATGTCCGATGAAGAAACCGATACAGATGCAATATTCAATGGGGCATATTATGTGAGTGGTTATTGGAGTAGTCCTCAATATCGTAATAAACCTTTCGATTTGGCGAAGGAGATATATTTGAACGGATTGTCGGTAAAAGCCATAAAATTCCATGCGGGCGGCGAATGGCCAGAAGAAAATGGAACCGGAGGAGGTGGTATGTCTAAATATAAGGAATTTATATATGAATACACCAAACGGTTGAGTGAACGGTTGGCCGAACTTGGTCTCCCCGATTTTCAAGATGTATATATCGTCAATGAACGAGGTGATTTTACCGATATAGATCCGAATGGTACGAGTTGTGTGTCTCTTATAAAAGAATTGGCACAGGATGTGAATGGCGAGGGCAAGACTGCCCGCTGCTCGTTTGCGGGTGAATATCAGATGGCAAATGCCGATCCCTCCCTCTATGATCATCTGAAACCTGCCTTTAATGTCTATCCTGCATTGTCGTTCAAAGATGGAAAGATTACTCCGGCCGATGATTTGGTGTCGTTGATGGCCGAACGATTTATGTCGATCGGGACTTTCTGGCAAGGCCGGTATAACATGAACAATATTGCGCTTTCTGAGATAGGTACCCGCCCGGCCATCAAGGCATTACGTGCACCCGAGGCGTATGGCGACGAAGTGGTAGGAGAGTATTACGGCGATGCCATGATTTTGTTTTGGAAAACTTTCGCAGAGGTGGCCCGTAAGATGAATTTCGAGTATGTCTGTGTGTGGTATTGGGATTATATATGCGATTGGTATGTTACCGCACAAGGAACAAGCGAAGCTGGAAATACAGAAGAGAAATTCATCAGTAATAGAGGCTCCGAGATAGAAGACGATATGTACAGAATATTTTTAAAAATGTAGAGTTATGACAATTCCTATTTATGCACCTTATTTTGCTGAAAATTGTACAGCAGAGTACGCCGAGATAAAGCGTCCGTTCGATGCCTTTGTGACGGCCTGGATAAAACGCATCGATGGTTCGATATGTAAGAATGAATATTCCCTCACCTGTCGCAAGACGTTGTCGAAAAGTGAAGACTATGTACCCGATAGTGTCATATCGAGCGAATGGACTTTCAAGGCACTCGATTTGCAGGAAGACGTCCGATTGTTTCTGCAAATCAATTCGAGAGGACGCCTGTGTCTGTGTGGCGATGTTTCAAAAGTCAAGCTCATCGAGCTGAAAACCATAGAGCCGTCGGCTATAATAACTGTCGACAATATGCGGGTTGAGCCGTTGAGTTTTATAAAGATAACCCAAAATAATAACCAATCATTAAATCCTACAAAATTATGAATACCTGTTTAGTAACAATATTGCCGGGAAAGGTAAGCGACACCTCTATGCTGAAAGTGGACGATATTAGATTCCATATCGTACTGAATGAGGGAGAAAATAGTGTTTTTACAATACAAGCAGTTTCAGGGAAAAAAGTGACGGCTTCGATAGCCAATGTAGTCAAGGGTAGCCCTAAGTTCAGCGACGGCTCTATGACCATTGAGAATAATTCCGAATATCCAAAGCCGGCATATTCGACGGCTCCGGCCACAGAGTTGCAGGAGTTTGATATTATTGTCTCCAACAAAAGTTATTTGAGATATCTTGATATGCCGACTAGAACAAACGAGGCTTTCGATGTCGGTGTTTTGAAATCTTGTACGGCATTAGATACTTTGTGCTTAAATGGCGAGCTTGGGGGTGATTCGAGTGTGCTGCGTGATATGACAAGTTTAAAAAATTTGTATGTGCGCGGTGCCGGTTTCCGATTGGACCTGAACGATCTGAAAGATTGTCCTTTGGAGAAGTTGGAGTTAAAATCTGATAATGGAGCTGATGCAAAATTCTCTATCAATGATTTGCAGAATATGACAACGAGATCGTTGACAGAATTGACATTGGCGGGTACATACCAAAAGCAACTTAGAGGCGTTACCGGAGATCTGTCGGTGTTAAGTAGCTTTAAAAAGCTCGTAAAACTGGCAATACCCTATACCTCTATCAGTGGGAATCTGAGTGCACTGAGCGGCCTGACGGGTCTTGAAGAAATCTCAGCCTCGGAGTGCAATTTCGAGGGAGATCTGAGTAGCTTGCCGCCTAAGTGTCGTATATTTTCCAATATTGCAGGAAGCAAGAATACTTGGTTTACCTGGACAGATGGCGCTCGGGCGTTGAAAAGCTCTTGTCTCTTGTCGATAAACGCGGTAAATTACCCGGCCAATTTGCTAGGAAGTGATTTGTTTGAAATGCTTAACGACCAGTCATGTTGTTTTCCTCCTGAGAAGAAGATACTAAACGAAGCTGGTGCCGTAATAGATCATGAGGATTTGCCAACTAAAATTTATATTAATACCGACGATAATCATAAACAGTTTTTGGAGGAATGTAGTGGCGATTTGGAGATACTTCTTAGTGATTTATTAAGATGTTGTGTAACCGAACTTGTCATCGACGGAGAGACATTTATCACAAATGGGCAGATTGTGTATGCCGGGTAGGAACGGATAACTCTTGTCCATTTATGGGCGGCCGGTAGTGGCCGCCCTGTTTTTTGTGTAAAAAAGTTGGGATTTTTCGGTTTTGTTTTATAACTTTCCGGCATTCATGAGGAATACCTAAAAATATGATGTATGGGAAAACGTGTGATTTTGGCGGCGATGCTCTTATTCGCCACATTGGGAGTTGTTAGGGGGCAAGAGTATATCGACGATGGGTGGTATTACCTTCTCTATGATGATTTCGGAGAAAGAACCGCTGTTCTCGAAACAAGCACCCGACCGGTAGAAGATCGAGACTTGCAGATACCCGAGTATATCGATGTATATGGAGATTCTTATCGGGTGGTAGAAATTGGCGATGATGTTTTCGCGGGGAATACCTCAATACGAACGGTAACATTGCCTCCGAGTTTGCAGACGATAGGGAAAAGAGCTTTTCAGGATTGCGATTCGTTGGTATCGATAAATCTCGAGAATGTCAAGAAGATAGGTGTCGATGCGTTCAATAGTTGTGATCTTTTGAAGTCGGTCGATCTCTCTTCTTTGTTTTTTATCGATGAACATACGTTTAGCTCGTGTTACGCTTTGGAATCGGTGAAGATTTCCGAGAAGACTACATCTATTGGTTACGATGCTTTTTGGTACTGTGAACGGCTTTTTTCGGTCATCATACCCGACGGGGTAGAGAGCATAGGCGATAATGCTTTTGAGAACTGTGGATTGAGAAAGTTGACTTTGGGGAAGAATGTGAAAACAATCGGCGATAATGCTTTTGCTTCTTGTTCCGAGTTGTTGGAAATTCATTCATTGGCCGTAGAGCCACCGGCTTATCTACGGGGGAGTCCCGACGGGGTGCTTTTCAGTGGAATATCTAACACTTATGGTATTCTATATGTGCCCGAGGGTTCGGTCGACGCTTATCGGCAGGCCGATGAGTGGGGAAATTTTGTTTCAATCCGCGATTCGGTATATCCCGATTATGTGGAGATACCGATAACATCTATCACCTTAGACCCCGATACCCTTATTATTATTCGAGATATGCCGAATAAGTACTATGCTTATTGGTCGATAACACCAGAGAATGCCTCTTACCCCCAGTTGTCGTATGAGGTAGAAAATCAAGGAAAATTCGATGTCTTTTTTTATAATGGTTCAGGTCGAATATCTGTCAGTGGTTGGGGATATGCGTTCGATACGGAGTGTCCCATGCGTTCCGATACGGCTGTAATCAGGCTGAGTACCACCGATGGCAGCAACCTGTCGGCGACATGTACTGTGATATACATAGCCCAGCAGGCAACATACTTCTCTTTGGGACAGGATTCTGTAACCATAGAGTGTGGCGGTTCTTTTGCGGATACCTGTGAGCTCCTGCCGCAGTATGCCTCGTATGTGCGGAACATCGAGTGGACATCGAGTGATGAGTCGGTGGCGTGGGTAACGATGACTCATTGGTCGAACAGGAGATATGGCTTCTTTGGCGAAGGACCGGGAACGGCCATTATTACGGCAAGGACTACCGACGGCAGCAACTTGTGCGATACTTGTGTGGTAACGGTATTGCCGTCGACGACGGGAGTAGAGGCTGTCGAGAGTGCCGCCGTGCAGGTATATGCCAGCGGCGGGCGTATTGTAGTCGACGGGTCGGCACCGGGAGAACCGATTGTCGTATGCCGGCTCGATGGGGGCGTCGTGCAGGAGTGTGTCTCTACGGGGAAACACATGGAAATACCTCTTCCCTTCGGCGGAATGTATATCGTCAATGTGAACGGGACCGTTCGCAAGGTGGTATTGTAGCTTCCCGGGTTATCATATAAACGACGAAGGGCCGCTCCCGAGGAGCGGCCCTTCGTTATGAACAATCAAAATGTTATCCCAAATAGGTTTTGAGCAACTTGCTGCGCGAGCTTTGACGCAGGCGGCGAATGGCTTTTTCCTTGATTTGACGTACGCGTTCACGGGTCAAACCGAATTTGTCGCCGATTTCTTCCAGCGTCATTTCCTGACAGCCTATGCCGAAGAACATCTTGATGATGTCGCTTTCGCGTTCGGTGAGAGTGGCCAGCGCACGGTCTATTTCTTTGGCGAGCGACTCGTTTATGAGCGAGCGGTCGGCGATGGGGGAGTCGTCATTGACCAGGACGTCGAGCAGGCTGTTGTCTTCGCCTTCGACAAAAGGCGCGTCGACCGAGATGTGCCGGCCCGATACTTTCATCGTGTCGGAGATTTTGTCGACGGGAATGTCCAGCTCTTTGGCCAATTCTTCGGGCGAGGGGCGGCGTTCGTTCTCTTGTTCAAATTTTGAGAATGCTTTGCTGATTTTGTTGAGCGAACCGACTTGGTTCAGAGGCAAGCGAACGATGCGCGATTGCTCGGCCAATGCTTGAAGAATGGACTGACGAATCCACCACACGGCATAAGAAATGAATTTGAATCCGCGGGTCTCGTCGAACTTTTCGGCGGCTTTTATCAGTCCCAAATTGCCTTCGTTGATAAGGTCGGGCAGGCTGAGTCCCTGGTTTTGGTACTGTTTGGCTACCGAGACGACAAAACGCAGATTGGCGCGTGTGAGCTTTTCCAAAGCGGCACGGTCGCCTTTCTTGATGCGCTGGGCGAGCTCTACCTCTTCTTCTACCGAAATCAAGTCCTCACGACCTATTTCCTGCAAGTATTTGTCAAGAGATGCGCTCTCCCTGTTGGTGATTGATTTTGTGATTTTTAATTGTCTCATTCCGCAGAATAAATTTGGGGACGCAAATATAATATATTTCTCTCATATTATGTTCCCCGTTGTCGTATTTTTTAAGAAAAAGAGCGTTTATAAGAATAACTGCCGGAGCGGCATTTTATTGTGCGGCTCCGGCAGGTTCTGTTTGTGTGTCTCAGTCGATGAGCGGAACGGCGTAGTAGGCGGCGCGTCCGTTGGGGTACAAGCCTTTGATAAACATTACTTTGTCTCTTGTTTCTCCGCGCATGAGCGATTGGAATACGGCTTCGACGTTTTTCACGTTCATGATTCTCTCACCGTTGATGTCGAGAATTACAAATCCGTCGCGTATGCCGGCCTTCTTGAATTGGCCTTCTTTGACCTTGGCCACTTCCACGCCGCCGCGTATGCGGAGTTTGTTTTTCAACTCATCGCTCGCCTCTTTGAGGGTTGCTCCCAGCATGTCGATGTTCGAGGCTTTGGTGACCTCGGTGTTGCCGTCGCTGTTTTTGAGGGTGGCGTCGGCCTCTTTCTTGTCTTTCCCTCTGAAATATTCGATTTTTACTTTGTCACCGGGCCGGTAACGGGCAATCTGTTCTTGCAAGATGGCCACGGTGGGTGTGGCCACGCCGTTGATGGCTACGATGACGTCGCCGCTTTCGAGACCGGCTTCGAGGGCAGCGCTACGTTCGCTCACCTCGGCCACATACACCCCTTTGCGCAGTTCGATTTTCTTCTCCTTGGCCAGTTGGTCGTTCATCTCCATGATGGAGACGCCGAGCATGGCGCGTTGCACGGTGCCATATTGTTTCAGGTCGGTAATGACCTTGCTCACGATGCTGGTGGGTATGGCAAAGGAGTAGCCGGCGTAATTGCCCGTCTCGGAATAGATGGCGGTGTTGATGCCCACCAGCTCTCCGGCGGTATTTACCAAGGCTCCGCCACTGTTGCCGGGATTCACGGCGGCGTCGGTCTGGATAAACGATTCTATGCCCATGCGGCTGCTGGGGGCAATCATGCCGAGATTACGCGACTTGGCACTGACGATGCCCGCCGTGACGGTGGAGTTGAGCTGGAACGGGTTGCCCACGGCGAGCACCCATTCGCCCACTTGCAACTTGTCGGAGTCGCCAAAGCGTACGATGGGGAGTTTCTCGGCGTCGATTTTCAGCAGGGCCAGGTCGGTAACCGGGTCGCAGCCGATGAGAGTAGCCTCGAACGAGCGCTTGTCGTTGAGGGTAACCTCTATTTTGTTGGCCTGGTCTATGACGTGGTTATTGGTGACGATGTATCCGTCTTCCGAGATGATGACGCCCGAACCCATGCCCACACGCGGTTGCGGGGTGTAGTCGCGGCGACCCTGCCCGAAGAAATAGCGGAAGAGTTCCTCTTCCATGCTGCCCGACGAGCGTTGCTGCTGCATGGTGGTCGACTTGATGCTCACCACGGCGTTTACCGTGCTGGCGGCAGCCCGGGTGAAGTCGGTTTCTACGGCCGGCCGCGAAACGACGGGAGTAAAGGTCGTGGGGGTGGCGTAGGCGCTTGGGTCGGTATCGGCGTTGATTGATGTCGTTTCGCTCTTGTCTTGCAGGGTCGAGAAAAGGGCGATGCTGGTGGCCGAACTTACGCCCGCTACCACCAGAAGGGCAAGTAACGTTTTCTTGAACGATGTCATGGATATAAGGATTAAATGTTAATGATATGTCTGATTTAAGATTTTGACTCGTTAAAATTAATACAATGCGCGTGCCGTTGTTCACAATCCCGATGCAACTTAGTTATTTTTAATATAGCCGGTTAAGGACTTAACAGCCCTTAACCGAACGATGCCTTTTCGAAATAGGGTTGTGTCATATTTTCATTTGGTTGCCATCCTTCACTGTCACGCAGTCAGTCGGTGTATCGTTTTTTTTCGTGCCGATTTTTTTGTCAGCAGTTGGCAGAACGCCCGAAATGTGCTATCTTTGCCTTTTAGCAGCAGGACAGTCTGTCGCTCGCGGCAACGTGAGAGGAAAGTCCGGGCAACACAGAGCACCATATTTCTTAACGGGAAGCTGTCCGCAAGGGCAGAGTAGCGTAACAGAAAATAACCGCTGTTTCGGCAGTAAGGGTGAAAAGGTGAGGTAAGAGCTTACCGGTCTTTGTGGCGACACAGGGAGCCGTACGCCTTATGGGTTGCAAGGTTATGTACACCGGCGTTATGAGGGCTGCTCGTCCCATGCCGGGGGGTAAACCGCTCGATCTTTGTGGCAACACAAAGGCTAGATAAATGACAGACGCTTTCCTTCGGGAAGGTACAGAACCCGGCTTATCGTCCTGCTGTTTTTTATTATAAAAAGAAATCGCCATGGCCGTATCGAAACAAAAGAAGTGGCGCATTATTTTCCTTCGCGCATATCGGTTTATCATTTACGATATGTGGCGCATTACCGGAAATGAAGTTTCGGTGAGTCGTCACCGTCTTATCAATCTGGTAAAAACCATTTACCTTTCGGTACAACGTTTTTTGGCCGATGACCTGCAATCCAAGGCCGCGGCGCTCACATTCAGTACGCTGCTGGCGGTGGTGCCGGCCTTGGCGCTGGTGTTTGCCGTGGCCAAAGGGTTTGGTTTCCAGGCCATCGTGCAGAGTCAGCTTTTCGACTATTTCCCGGCGCAGCGTGAGGCTTTGGAGCAAGCCATGACCTTTGTCGACTCCTATCTGTCGCATACCAAAGACGGCATTTTTGTGGGGGTGGGTATTATCTTCCTCATCTGGTCGGTGGTGAGCCTGTTGAACAGTGTCGAGACGACGTTCAACGATATATGGCAGGTTACCAAGCAGCGGTCGATATATCGCAAGATTGTCGATTACATTGCCATCATGGTGTTGCTCCCCGTGCTGATGATTGTCGCGGCCGGATTGTCGATATTCGTTACCTCGGGCATCGATACCCGACCCATGCTGGTCTTCCTGAGTCCCGTCTTGCGGGTGGCATTGGCGGTGAGCCCCTATGTCCTCACCTGCATCGTTTTCACGGCTCTCTACCTGTTGGTGCCCAATACGCGGGTCAAATTTTGGAATGCGTTTGTGTCGGGCGTCCTGTGCGGCCTTTCGTTCCAGTTGTTGCAGATTATCTACATACACGGCCAGGTGTGGGTGTCGCGCTATAATGCCATCTATGGCAGTTTCGCGTTTCTCCTGCTGTTCCTGTTGTGGATGTGGTTTTCGTGGCTGATATGCCTCTTCGGGGCGGTGCTTTCCTATTCTTCCCAAAATGTGGAGAAATTCAATTTCGACAAAGACATAAAAAACATCAGCCGTCGTTATCGCGATTATGTGACGCTCATTGTGGCGTCGGTCATCGTGCACCGCTTCGTGCGTGGCGATACGCCG
The DNA here is from genome assembly GCA_018715595.1 of Candidatus Caccoplasma merdavium. NCBI lineage: Bacteria > Pseudomonadati > Bacteroidota > Bacteroidia > Bacteroidales > Bacteroidaceae > Candidatus Caccoplasma > Candidatus Caccoplasma merdavium. Next base: position 21,135 of record DVLI01000015.1, read on the forward strand.
CTTACGCGGCATCAGATTGCCTCGTCGTGCCACATTCCCGTGCGGCTCACCGGGCAGGTGTTGCAGCAACTCATGGCGGCGAAAATCGTGCGGGATACGCCCACTGCTGATGAGCGCGTGTGGGCGTATATGCCGGCCATCGACGTCTCCAAGTTGAGCGTGGGCATGCTTCTGCGTCGCATCGACCGGTGTGGCTCGGAGAATTTCAAAATCGATCGGCGCGTCTATCACAAGCAATGGTGGGCCATGCTCGATACCCGCGAAAAGATGTACCAAAAAGGAGATGAGATACTCATCAAGGATTTGACGTTTGGTCGCTCGGAGGATAATGAAAAAAACGAATCATTTTAAAATCACCCTTTTATGCGTACATTGGGAAATATCATTTGGATTGTTTTCGGCGGTTTCATGATGGCTGTCGAGTATTTCGTGGCCGGTTTTGCCCTATGTTGCACCATTATCGGCATACCGTTCGGTTTGCAGGTTTTCAAAATCGGAATCCTGGCTTTGCTGCCTTTCGGACAGACATCGGTTGTCGAGGACGGCAGTCGGGGTTGCTTGGCCATTTTTATGAATGTGATATGGATTTTGTTTGCAGGTATCGGGATTGCCCTGAGCCATTTGTTTTGGGGGCTTCTTTTCTGCATCACCATTATCGGCATACCGTTTGGCAGGCAACATTTCAAACTTATGCGGGTGGCCTTCTTCCCCTTCGGGCGGACGATTGTTCCCGATTGAAGAAATTATGTCCCTGGAATCATAAAACGAGAGAGCCCGGAAAATCGTTCCGGGCTCTCTCGTTTTGGGGAGTGAGACGTTTATTTGTTTTTCTTCCACAGCTTGCTCATGTCTTCGAGGGTCTTGCCTTTGGTCTCGGGAACGAGCTTCCACACAAAGATGGCGGCAATGATGCAGATGATGCCGTAGAGGGCATAGACAAACATGTGACCGAATTTCTCGCCCATGTCACCGGCACTCATGTTATACATCGGCACGAAGGTCGACGACACGATGAAGTTGAATATCCACTGGAATGCCACGGCTATGGCCACGGCGGCACCGCGTATGGTGTTGGGGAAAATCTCGGCGATGAGCACCCAGCAGATGGGACCCCATGAGAACATGAACGAGGCCGAGTAGACCATGATGCTGACAACCGACACGATGGGAGGCAGGGTCACCAGGTTGCACAGGGCTACCATCAAGGCGCCGATGGCCATGCCTATGGAGCCGGTGATGAGCAGCGGCTTGCGGCCCAGTTTCTCGACCGTAAATACGGCCACGAGGGTGAAGGTGATGTTTACGATACCCATGATGACGGTCTGTATCATCGGGTTGCCCATGCCCATGCTTTCGAATATGCGGGGGGCGAAGTAGAGCACGGCATTGATACCTACGGCCTGTTGGAACACGCTGAGCATGATACCGATGAAGATGACCAGCCAACCATAGGTGAAGAGTTTTTCGGTCTTTTCCTGGGCGGTAGCCTTGATTTCGGCCAAAATGATGCGGGCTTGCGAGATGCCGTTGATGCGGCTCAGTACCGAGAGAGCCTTTTCGTCGTTGCCGCTCATGGCCAGGTAACGGGGCGTTTCGGGAACAAGCAGTACGAGCAGCGTGAAGAGTCCGGCCGGGAAGGCTTCGCTCACAAACATCAGACGCCAGCCGGTTTCGGTGGCCCAAAGCGACTCGGTCGGATTCAGAATCTGGTTGATGCCGTCGATGGCTTTGATGACGGGGTTGATGTTGTCGCCCAGAATCAGGAAGTTGACAAAATAGACCACCAACTGTCCGAAGATGATGGCAAACTGGTTCCACGATACCAAGGTGCCCCGTATGTTGCTCGGGGCTATCTCGGCGATATACATGGGGCAGATGGCCGATGCCAGTCCGACACCGACACCTCCCAATATGCGGTAGAAGTTGAATGCGACGAGCAGCGGGTAGGTGGGCTTGCCGTATTCAAAGAAGAGGAACTCGGGGTAGTATGAGCCGAGGGCCGAGAGGAAAAAGAGGACACCGGCGATGAAAAGCGATTTTTTTCGTCCGAAATTTGAGGCAAAGAAACCCGAGAGGGCACTACCTATGATGCAACCGATGAGCGCGCTCGATGCGGTGAAGCCATGGATGGCGTCGGAGTAGACAAAGTCTTTTGCTCCCATGAAGAAGGCTTGCAAGCCTTTGTCGGCGCCGGAGATGACGGCCGTATCATAACCGAACAACAAGCCTCCGATGACGGCCACCATGACGATGGATATAAGGTAGGCTTTGTTGCCTTTTTCTGCGTAATTCATGATATTAAGTCTTTTGATTTAGGGGGTTGAATTTTAGGGTTGCGATAAAGTGTCCGATAGCAGAGCCGGCTGATGCCGGTTCTGCTACCAAACACCGATTATCAAAGCTTATGCGGCTAATTAGCAATACATGTTGAGGATAGCCTCGTAGAGCTCCTGTTTGCCGCTGGTCTGTTTGGGTTCGCCTTTGGCTTTGGCATAGGCGACAACGTCTTCGAGTTTGAGTTTTCCTTCTTCAAACTCTTTGCCCTTGCCTGTGTCGAACGAAGCGTAGCGGTCGGCCAGCATTTTCTTGTAGGGCGACTCGTTGAGCAGGGCGGCTGCACTTTCGAGGGCACGGGCCATGGCGTCCATACCGGCGATGTGGGCGATGAAGATGTCTTCGAGGTCGGTCGAGTTGCGACGGGTCTTGGCGTCGAAGTTGGTACCGCCGTTTCCGAGACCGCCGTTGCGAATGATTTGCATCATGGCTTGGGTGAGCTCATAGTTGTCGATGGGGAATTGGTCGGTATCCCAACCGTTCTGGTAGTCACCCCGGTTGGCGTCGATGGAGCCGAGCATGCCGTTGTCGACGGCTACGGCCAGTTCGTGTTCGAAGGTGTGGCCGGCCAGTGTGGCGTGGTTTACTTCGATGTTCACTTTGAAGTCTTTGTCCAAGCCGTGGGCTTTGAGGAATCCGATAACGGTTTCGGTGTCGACATCGTATTGGTGTTTGGTCGGTTCCATCGGTTTGGGCTCGATGAGGAACGTGCCTTTGAACCCTTTGGCGCGGGCGTAGTCGCGGGCGATGGTGAGCATTGTGGCGAGGTGTTCTTTTTCGCGTTTCTGGTCGGTGTTGAGCAGCGACATGTAACCTTCACGTCCGCCCCAGAACACATAGTTCGAACCGCCGAGCTCGATGGTGGCGTCGATGGCGTTTTTGATTTGTACGGCAGCGCGGGCCACAACGTCGAAGTCGGGGTTGGTGGCGGCACCGTTCATATAGCGGGCGTGGCCGAATACGTTGGCTGTTCCCCACAACAGTTTGATGCCGGTCTCGGCTTGTTTCTGTTTGGCATAAGCCACGATTTCTTTCATGTTGGCTTCGTATTCTTCGATGCTGTTTCCTTCTTCGATGAGGTCTACATCGTGGAAGCAGTAGAATTCGATGCCCATTTTCTGCATGATTTCAAAGCCGGCGTCCATTTTGTTTTTGGCGCGTTCCAAGGCTGTTGCACCTTGATTCCAAGGGAATTTCTTCGTTCCCCCACCGAATTGGTCGCCGCCTTCGGCGCAAAGGGTATGCCACCAGGCCATCGAGAAACGCAGCCAGTCTTTCATTTTTTTGCCGTTGATGACTTTCTCGGCATCGTAATAGCGGAAAGCCATCGGGTTTTTACTCTCTTTTCCTTCAAATTTGATTTTTCCTATCTGAGGAAAGTACTCTTTTGTTGCCATAGTTTTGTGTGATTTGTATGGATTATTATTTGATAAGGTTTTCTACAATGTCTTTCCATCGGGCATAAGCCTCCTTGTATGCTGCGATATTGCGGGTTTCGGGCTCGATGACCTGTATTTTTTTGAGCGAGGAGAAAGCCTCTTCGGTCGATTTGTAAATACCGGCTCCGATACCGGCTCCCTTGGCGGCTCCTACCGAGCCGTCGGTGTCGTAGAGCTCGATGGTGGCCTCGGTGACGCCGGCCAGTGTATCGCGGAAGATGGGGCTCAGGAACATGTTGGCGTGACCGGCTTTGATGGTGTGTATGTCGATGCCGATGCTTTCCATGATTTCCATGCCGTATTTAAAGGAGAACACGATGCCTTCTTGGGCTGCCCGCATGAGATGGTAGCGGTCGTGGCGGTTGTAGTTGAGGCCGTGTATCGAGGCGCCTACCTCCTTGTTTTGCAATATGCGCTCGGCACCGTTGCCAAAGGGGACGATGCTCACGCCGTCGCACCCTATCTCGACTTGCGAGGCCAGCAGGTTCATGCTGGCATAGGAAATGTCTTCGGGGGCGACGTTGCGTTTTATCCAGGAGTTGAGAATGCCTGTGCCGTTGATGCAGAGCAGCACGCCCAAACGTGTTTGTCCCTTTTTGTGGTTGACGTGGGCAAAGGTGTTTACGCGTGACAGGGGGTCGTAGTTGACGGTGCCGTTGATACCGTAGACCACCCCCGAAGTCCCGGCCGTGGAAGCTATTTCGCCCGGATTGAATACGTTGAGCGAAAGGGCATTGTTGGGTTGGTCGCCGGCTCGGTAGGTGACCGGCGTGCCGGCGGTGAGTCCCAGTATTTGGGCGGCATGGTTGCCGACGGCACCTTGTATGCCGAATGTGGGGACAATCGGGGCGATGATGCTCTCGTCGAACCCGTAGTGGGCGAGCAGCTCCTTGGAGATGCAGTCGTTCTTGAAATCCCAGAAGATGCCTTCGGAAAGTCCCGAAACGGTGGTGCGGATTTCTCCGGTGAGACGCATGGCGATGTAGTCGCCGGGGAGCATGATTTTATCGATTTTCTCGAATATTTCGGGCTCGTTTTCCTTTATCCACGCCAGTTTCGAGGCCGTGAAGTTGCCCGGCGAGTTGAGCAGGTGTTCGAGGCAGAATTGTTTGCCCAGCGTGTTGAATGCCTGTTCGCCGTAAGATACGGCGCGGCTGTCGCACCAAATGATGGCCGGGCGCAGCACATTCTGATTCTTGTCGACAACGATGAGGCCGTGCATTTGGTAAGAGATGCCGATGGCTTTTATTTCCGAGCCGTCGATGTCGGCTTGGCTCAGTACCGAGCGGGTGGCAGCTTGCAGGTTGGCCCACCACTGTTCCGGGTCTTGTTCGGCCCAACCGTTTTTCTTGGCAATGATTTCCATCTCCTTTTTGGGAGAAAAGTCACTGGCTACACACATTCCCGTCAGTGCATCGACAAGCGAGGCTTTGACCGACGAGCTGCCTATGTCATATCCTAATAAATACATGGTCGTTTACTTTTAGATAGTTGTGTTTCGCTGTAAAGATACGTTTTTTTGATTATATCTGAAAAGTAAAAATCGGTCTTTTTTCATCTCGGATGAGAATTTCGATAGCGCTTTGTTTTATAACCGTTTATTCCTGTTTTTTTACCGGGAGGACGGGATTTGTTCCGGCCGGGTGGATTTTTAGACCGTTTCGGGAAGTCAAAAAGTCGGCTTTGTGTATGAACAAATGGACGGAAAATTTTATCTTTGTCGCAACGAATACCAAATCTTGTATAGTTATGAAAACCGTTATTGCAACTACGGCCGCTCCTGCGGCTATCGGGCCTTATTGTCAGGCCGTGAAAGTGGGGAATATGCTGTTTACTTCGGGTCAAATACCTATCGACCCCGCTACTTCGCAGTTTGTCGAAGGAGGTATCAAGGAACAGACAGCTCAGGTTTTTGCCAATCTGAAAGCGGTTTTGGCCGAAGCCGGATATACGTTCGACGATGTCGTGAAGACGACGGTCTTTTTGGCCGACATGTCTCTTTTTGTTCCGATGAACGAGGTGTATGCAGCACAGTTCACCGGTACTTTCCCTGCTCGTTCGGCCGTGGCTGTCAAAGAACTGCCCAAAGGCGCTTTGGTCGAGATAGAGGTGATTGCCGTGAAATAAAGACGACTTCCCTTGTAGAAGAAAGCGACGGCCGGAGTCCTGCGGCCGTCGCTTTCTGTTTCGGACAATCCCTTGTGTGACCGAAAATTCAGAAATCGTATAACCGTATTATTGATGATATGAAACTACGCGATAAACAGGTGGTGGCTATCACCGGGGCAGCAGGTAACTTGGGAAATATATTGGCACTGAACATGGCCGACGATGAGGTGTTTTTGCGCCTATTGTGGCACAATACACCGATAGACCCTTCGTTGACGCAACGAGCCAACGTAACGACTTGCCGTGTCGATTTGGCTCGTCAGGGAACGCTGGTCGGGGCTTTTGATGGCGTTGATACTGTTGTGCATTTTGCCGGAGTGCTTTTTCGCGGAAATCCCGAAAAATTTTTGCCGCAGACCAATGTCGGCTATTTTGCCAACGTGCTCGACGTTGCGGTAACGGCTGGGGTGCGGCGAGTCGTATTGATTAGTTTTCCTCATGTCGAGGGGGAGACCACTCCCGAGCGTCCGGCAACAGGAAGGCTTGATGGAAACCCTCTTTCGGTTCATGCGGCGACTCGTCTCGAAGAGGAAAAATTGTTGATGTCCCGTCCCGGAATAGAGAAGGTGATATTGCGTTGCGGCATGGTTTACGGTCGGGGTATTTTGATGATTGATGCCGCCCGTTGGTTTTCCCGTTACGGGTTGTTGGGAATATGGCGGAAGCCTAATTTTATCCATCTGATTTCGACCGATGATTTTGTAGCGGCAACGAAAGCTGCCGTTATAAATCCTGCCGCCGGGGGCGTTTATCACATAGGTGATGACGGGGTGCAGACGTTGGCCGAATTTTTAGATGCGGCTACCGGCCATTGGCACACGTTCAGGCCGTGGCGTATGCCGGTGTGGCTCATACGCACGGCGGCGTGGGTGTTCGAACGGGTTTCTCTTGTGACGGGTTGTCGTGCACCGCTCACGCAAGACTTTGTTACCATCGGACGTGTTTCGTATTATGGCGATACCTCCCGTATGAAAAAAGATTTGTTGCCCAAGTTGAAATACCCCACATTCAGGGACGGAATCGATACCCTGTAAGCCCCGGGACGGGAGGCGTCGTAACCGGGCTCTGACAGGAAAAAGTCGGGCGGGGAACCTCCTACAAAGGTTCCCCGCCCGATGTCGTTTAGGGGTATGAGCCGATAGGGCTTATTGGGTGATAATCACTTGGCGGGTTTTGCCTACCTTCACGATGTAGGCGGCGCCGCTGCGGAGTGATGTTTGAGTCGACGTGTTGTTGACGGTAAAGTGGGCTACTAATTGACCGGTTAGCGTGTAAACTTCGGCTTGCTGTCCTTCGGCTCCATGGATGGTAAGGAGTCCGTTGGCGTAGCTGATGGTTATGTTTTCGACGGTAACGGCTTCGATGGCTGTGGTCTTGTCGAACGTGAGGGTGTAGGTGTGGACATTCTCGGGATTGACGGCGATGTCGTTGCCTTCGACGGTGATGGTCAAGACATTGTCCGAAATTTCGGTCGAGACCGAGGCGCCTCTGCCGTCGGAGACAGCTACTATGTCATCGGCCTGGGGCACTTGACCTTCGACGGTGTAGGTGTATGTTTCCTGGTCAAACCCTTCCAGGGCGACACCGGCGATGGTGATGGAGTCGAGTTTGGAGTTGTAAATCATCGTGATGTCGTCGACGTAGAGGGTGTCTTTTTCGGAGCCGCCGGCCACGGGGTTGGTGGTTATCGAGGCCAGCATGTACTGTTCGCCTTCGGCTGCGGTGAGGCCGGTGTAGGTAAAGGGGGCACAGAAGCGGGTCCATTCGCCGGCCTGCGGAATCAGAACGGCGGCTTCGGCCACTTTGTGCGAGTCGTCACCGCTCTGTTCGGGATCGTGGTATTCATATTTGTCGTGGAGGATAAACCGTCCGCGGCCGTTTTCGCTACCGCCCGAGATGAATTTGGCATAGAGGCATACCGAGTCGGGCTGTCCGGCGAAGAGGAGGTTGTGTCCCTCGTTGTCGAGGTCGGTGTAGTTGTGGTTGCTCGGGTCGGTGGGAGTCATGTTGCCCATGTTGATGATTCCGGTGGTGAGGTTGCCGTTGGCTTTGGCCAACCAGAGGTTTTTTGAGTTGAGTCTCACGGCCGTACCCCCGTTGCGTCCCTCAACCTTCACCGGGGCGGGTGACATGGAAGCGAAAGTGGCATAGCTGCCCGTAGCCGATGCGAAAGAGTTCCAACCGTAGCCGGGCTCTTTGTCCGAGACCCAGTGCTCGAAGTCGGAGTTGGGTATCTGGTAGCCATCGTTTTTTATTTCGATGGGTTCATCTTGTGCAAAAGTCGGGCAGAGTATGAGCCCTGCTGCGAATGTGGAGAGTAGAAGTTTTTTCATGTTTCAGGTGTTTTAAATTCGCAGCAAAGGTATGTGTTTCTTGGTGGAATAATAAAACTTTTGACGTCTTTTTGAGTTTTTAAAGTTTATTCATAAAGAAATGTAATAATGTAGCGGCACACGATGTCTCCGCCGATGACACCGGCTACATAGCCCAGCAGGAGTCTCCACCCGCGCAGGTTGCATGAAGTTTTCAGCGCCACGACCAGCCAGCAGAGGACAAGGGCGAGAAACAGTATCGACGGTACCAGCCAACCCATGACCGGCAGCCAGCTGCTGTTTTGTGTCATCTCGCCGATGAGTTGTTCGGGGGTGAGGGCGAGGAATGTTTGTACCTGTCGGGGCAGATAAAAAAGGCTCATGACGGCAAAAGGTATTTGGGCAAAAGCCGTTGTGCCGAATACATCGATGAGGCGTATGCGCGAGGGCGAGAGCAAAAGCCCCGACAGATAAAATATCGAGGACGGGACGAGCCACACGACGAGATGTTCGGCCACATAGCACCACCATGCGTCGTTAGGGGCGGAGCCGTAGTGCATCAATCCGTGGTAATGCAGATGCGCCGTCATAGACACGATTGTCGCCACGGCCATACCGAGCAGCCCCCATGTCAGGGCTTTTCCGCCGGCGATGGTATAGAACGGGTTTGCGAAGAACGATGGGCGGGTGTTGTTTTGAGGACGATTCATGATAACGGTGTTTTAGGGGTTTGAGGGGGAGATGTGTCGGAGTTTTTCGATAAGGTCGTCGAGAATGTTGCGCACGGTGGGGTAGCTCACCCCCATGGTGCGGGCCATGTCTTTGAGGCTGCCGCTCGATTTGATGAAGTCGAGGACGAACTGTTGTTCTTTCTCGGTGAGACGTGCCAACGGCGGCAAATCAAATTCGCCGCACACTTTTGTGCCGCATTCGTTACAAAACAGTTCGCTCACTTTCAGGGGGGTATCGCAGCTCGGGCAAGTCAGCGGCAATTTTTTCGGTGTATTCATTGTTTGCTTATTTATTGGCACAAATGTAAATTATATTTTTATAATATCAAAATACAGTTGAATAAAATTTATTCTGCATTCCTTTTTATTGAAAACAGAAACGCCCGAGGTCGTCGGGCGTTATGATGGAGTGGGTGGGAACGAAGGTGTGGGAGCGGCGAGGGGGCATCGTCGCAGGGGGTGACCAAACGGCTTTACCCGAGAGCGGCCAGCAAGTCGGCCACGACAAAACTGCTGCCGCCGACAAATACAAAATCGTTGGCGTTGCTGTCGTTCAGGGCGGCCTGGTAGGCTTCGGCTACCGATGCGTACACCTCGCCCCGCAGACCTTTCTCGGCGGCCTTGTCGCGCATGACGCTGGCCGGCATGGCACGCGGTATCGAGGCTTGGGTGAAGTAGTAGACCGCCGAGTGCGGGAGCATGGCCAGCACACCCGAGATGTCCTTGTCGTTGACCATGCCGAAGACGATGCGCAGGGTCGCGCATTTTATCGAGGCGAGTTGCTCCACGATATATTGAAATCCGCCCACGTTGTGGCCTGTGTCGCAGTAGGCGCGGGGAGAGAGGTTCACCTGTTGCCAGCGGCCTTGCAGTCCGGTGAGTGTGGTCACATGGGCAAAGCCTTCGCGCACGGCTTCGGGGGTGATGGCAAAGCCCTCCTTGCGCAGCAGGCGCAGGGCGCAGAGCAGTGTGGCGGCATTCTTTTCCTGGCAGAATCCCCCCAGTTCGTAGGTGATGAACCCGAAGTCGCGGCTGTCGATGGCCCACTGTCCGAGGTCGTTTTTGCGGCAGGAGGTCATCACGTCGCATTCCTGGGCAAAGAATATCGGGGCCGACTCTTCGCGGGCTTTCTCCTCGAAGACGCGGCGCACATCGCCTTCGGCTTCGCCGATGACGACCGGTATGCCGCTCTTGATGATGCCGGCCTTTTCGTGGGCGATGGCCGTGAGCGTGTTGCCGAGCAGGGCCATGTGGTCGTAGCTGATGTTGGTGATGACACAGGCGCGGGGCGTGATGATGTTGGTGCTGTCGAGACGCCCGCCGAGGCCGGTCTCGATGACCGCCACATCGGCGTGGCAGGCGGCGAAGTAGTCAAAGGCCATCATCATCGTCAGTTCGAAAAACGACGGGTGTATCTCGCGGCTTGCGTCGAGGTATTTGCGGGTAAATTCGAGAACCGCTTCGCGCGTAATCATTTCGCCGTCGACCCGTATGCGTTCTCTGAAATCGACCAGGTGCGGCGAGGTATACAGTCCCACCCGGTAGCCGCTCTTTTGGAGTACGGCGGCCAAAACGTGGCTGGTCGACCCCTTGCCGTTGGTGCCGGCAACGTGTATGGTGGCGTAGCGGCGATGGGGGTGCCCCACCAGCGCGTCGAGAGCCAGGCTGTTGCCCAATCCCGGCTTGTAGGCCGACTGACCTACCTGCTGGAAAACGGGAAGTTGACGATAAAGATATTGAAGAGTTTCTTCGTAGTTCATGGTCAGTATATTAAAAATCCGGCCACGCCGGCCAGTACAATCAACAATATGGCATTCACCTTGAAAAAGAAATTGGCCGCCAGCACGGCGCCGAAGATGAGCAGGCTCACGACAAACTGCCGTGTGTCGCCCGTGGGAGAGCCGAAGTTTTCGGTGTTCATCAGCACCAGGGCCGCCGAGGCGATGAGCCCGATGACCGCCGGACGCAACCCTGCAAACGTGTCGGTGACGTGCCGGTTGTCGTGGTATCGCATAAAGAAGCGGTAGAGAATGAGCATCACGATAAACGAGGGCAGCACCAGCGCGAAGGTCGCCAATGCCGACCCCCACACGCTTCCCGTGGCCGTGTAGCCGATGTAGGTGGCCGAGTTGATGCCGATGGGGCCGGGAGTCATCTGGCTGATGGCAATGATGTCGGTAAATTCCTGAGGCGTGAGCCACTCGTGGCGCGTGACCACCTCGCCTTGAATCATCGAGAGCATGGCATATCCGCCGCCGAACCCGAACAATCCGATTTTGAAGAACGAATAGAACAGTTGCAACCAAATCATCTCGCACCTCGCTTTCTCTTTATGGCACCATAGGCATATCCGCCGATGCCGGCAATGAGCACCACCCATATCGGCGAGAAGTCGAGCAGCCAAATGAGCAGGGCGGCCACTATCGGTATCCATAAGTTATGCCGGTTGATGCGTGCCGACTTGCCGAGTTTGAATACCGGTGCGGCAATGAGAGCCACCACGGCCGGACGTATGCCTTTGAAGATGCGCTCCACCACCTCGTTGTCCTGGAAACGCTGGAAAAACATGGCGATGAGCAGTATGATGATGAACGATGGCAGCACCGTGCCCAACGTGGCCGTTATCGCACCACCAATGCCCCTGATGCGGTAGCCCGTGGCAATCGATATGTTCACTGCCAAGATACCCGGAGCCGATTGCGAGAGGGCCAGCATATCCACAAACTCCTCGCTCTCGATCCACTGTCTTTTGCGCACCAGTTCCTCCTCGATGATGGGTACCATGGCATATCCCCCGCCGATGGTAAACGAGCCTATCTTGAAAAAAGACCAAAAGAGTTGTAAAAATATCATCTCTCAAAAACATTTTTCCGGGACGGGAATACCCGGAAGTCGGTAATCTGTTTTCCAGGAACGTTGAGGAGCTGCAAAACGACGACAAAGGTAGACAAAAAATCAGAAACTGTTTGGTAATATCGAAAAATCGCTTACCTTTGCAACGCTTTTCGGGAAAACGGTGCATGCACCATTCCCGTTCAAGGCAAGGAGAGATGGCGGAGTGGTCGATCGCGGCGGTCTTGAAAACCGTTGAACTGAGAGGTTCCGGGGGTTCGAATCCCTCTCTCTCCGCGATAAGTGGTGTAAATCAAGCATTTGCAAGATTTACACCCTTTTTTTACACCCAAGAATGTAAGTTTGGGTGTTTTAGCTATATTAAAGACCATGCATAATACAAAGTATGGGATTGTAAACAATGCCAACGGGAGGATAGCAAGTTTGTGTTTTGGTATGCCCATAACCGTTTGCTATCTTCCCGCTGGTCAATAGCCTTACTCTAAATTACGGTTCTGCAATTCCAAGAAACTTGCTCATACGCTCAACACACTTCTTTTTCTGACTAAGGTTTGGATGCACATACAGGTTAAGTGTTGTCGCCACATTGGAATGACCGAGTATTACGCTAACTGTCTTGTAATCGCATTGGCTTTCTATGCACCGGGTTGCAAAGGTGTGCCTAAGCCCATGAAATACGATTTGAGGTATGCCGAGACGCTTTAACAACCGGGAAAAATAGTCACGATAAGAGCGTGGCTCTTTGGAATGTTCTGATGTGCCGACCACAAACGGAGAAGCAGATACTTTCTTGACTGTTTTCAGACATTGAAACAAATGTTTGGAGATGGGTATCTCGCGGCATGAATTTTTTGTTTTGGGTGATGACTGTATTTTCTCTGTGGATTTCAACTCGCAATTATAAACCCGTCCAATGGTATGCCTTACTGTGATAATCCGTTGGCGGAAGTCCACATCTTGCCATTGCAGTGCGCACACTTCTCCTATTCTCATGCCAGTGCAGAGAGTCAACAGCACACCGATATTCTGTGCTGTCGGTTTTTCTATCAGATGTCGCATTAGTATGCGTTGATGTTCTATTGCCAAAGTTGGCAATCGGTTCATTTCCGTATCTGTAGGATATTCTATTTCCCAATCCTCGAATGGGAAAATCTTATGTTTTCTTCCGTATTTGACTACAGATTTTAATACGACTACCATATCCCTTACGGTTTTACGAGCAAGGCCGCATGAAAGTTTATGAATGACAAACTGTTGAACATCATCTTCTGTGATGGCTGTCTTTGTACCGAAATAAGGCAGTAAATGGGTTTGCAGCGTCAGTAAATAAGCACACATGGTAGAGTGCTTTACGATTGGGCGTTTTGTTTCGCACCAGCTTTTTGAAATTTCTTGAAATGTTTTCTGCATATACAATTTTGAGGGAATTAATACTTTCATAACTCCCTCAAAATACGTATATTCTGCGATATATTACATTATTTGTTGCCTTTTGAACGGTTATGTGTCTTACACAGCATTTCGCAATTCTCAATAGACGTAGCACCGCCTTTGCTCCATGCGGTCACATGGTCGGCATCCATTTCGTTAAGCTTGTAAATCCGTGTCTTGTTGGCATTGTCACCGATGGCACATAACGGACAGTTGGATATGCCTTTTTCTTTCGCCGCCTCGGTTTGGCGAGTGTATGCCACCTTTTTTGTCGATTCTTCAAATAAGCGGATTTGAAGCAGGCTTTTTTCTTGTTCGCCTCCTAATACATACTCATAGATATTGCGTGGGCATTTGATACTCTCGTCCGCTTGTAAGGCGAGGATGCGCTCCGTTACGTGGTCGGGACTATAAGGGGTGTTGTGGTAGGTTTCATAAAGCCGCCCCCATTCCAGACCACACATATCACGTTCGGTCATAGTGAATGTAGTGGAAACCCAGTCTAAAACGGAACGGAAATAATTTTCAAGTTCGTTTATGGACTTGTCACGACGGTGCAAACTCATATATGCGTCAATGGTCATTCCCTTGCTGGCGCATACCCATTTTAAGGCTTCAGCCAAATAATCCTGTCGTTTCACATCCCCTTTTACGTAGTGGCTCCATTTTTGAACTTCTGCATTTTGCGAATTACTGAACACACGCTTTGCAGCCGTGACGAACTCGCCCGAATAGATGGCATTGCGCAGTTCCTGCTCGTTAAGCGGTATTCCTACAATGTTAATGGTTTTGAACCATTCCTTTATTTCTCTTTCTTCACCCTCGCATTCGTAGATGAGCAATGAAGATTGCATTATCTTTTGTTGTTCTTCAACGGGAAGACCGCTGAAGTATTCTTCACGACCTCCATAAATTATGGCAAACTTCCCTGTGACGAACCGACCGAAAGACGTAATACGTTGTTGACCATCAAGAACTTCAAAACGACCATCATTTGTGCGATTGAAATATATAAGTCCTATTGGATAACCTTTCAGTAATGATTCGATGACTGCCACATCCCGTTTGCCGTCATTGTAGATATAATGACGTTGATACTCTGGCTGAATAGTAAGTCGCCCATCAAGTCCGAATAGTCCCTTACCTTCCAATTCATTGTATGTAAAACCTTTGCAGACATCTGCAACTGTCCATTCTGTATGTAATGTTGTCTTCATATATTTTTTTGTTTTTAAGTTGAAATCTTAGGGATAACAAAGACATGGTTTGGTAGTGCTTCTAAAATTTATCCCGAACAAATCCAAGTTGACCGTCAAGGGAAAAAATCCAAAGTAACAAAACTCAATGATGGGGCTGTATTGCATCATCCACAAATCCCTCAGAATGAGACTTATTATATAGTTGATGGAAAGTATTACACTCAAGTATATGCAAGAGTCCTTATCAGGCATATCGGATTATAATTTGCGAATGAGTAATCGAGCATATGTTGAAGTTAAGGAGCCATTATACCTGATAGCACCTCTCCGATTCAAATCTGTCCAATTAGGAGTATCAGAGATGACATATTCTTTGGTTTTTAACCCCCATTCATTTCCTCTATCAGTTATCCCTAAGATTTCAAATTGCTCCGGACAATACTTATCCAAGAAGGAAATAGGAACCCCCATAACGCCATCATAATCTGAGGGAATAGCATCTGTAAAAGGAACTTCTATGGCATCGTAATTATCATAATGGTCATAAGAGACTTTCCCTTTTATCTCTTTGTGTCTTGAAAAACGAAGATTGTCTGCCATGGTCATCAAAGGAAGTGGTTCATGACGCCGCCCATGGTCTATGTTAGTAAACCACCGTACACCTTTTACCCTAATAAACTTTCTCCCATTCTCATCAATTCTCCATCCTGCCGCATTCAAAGGATACTCATCGGGAACTTCAAATTCCCTATCTCCACTATGAATAGAATATCCCATCCACATTTTATTTTCTTTAATTAAAGGGAATGTTTCTTTGTATGTTACAGCATTCATATTTCCGATAATAATGAACTTTTTATTAGCTGAAACAATCCAAGCTAAAAATTCTCGAAAGAGAGAAAATGGAGGATTAGTAATAATAATATCTGCTTCATCACGTAATTCTGAAACTTCTTTGCTTCTAAAATCACCATCTCCATTAAGATATTCCCAATGCAGATCATCAATGTTTATTCTTCCATCACCAGATAAATCTTTATCAAGAATGAATATCTTTCCTTTTGTTTGGGCCTTTGACGGGTCAAATTGTGGAGCATCTATTTCAAACAAAGTGGGTTCAGACAATAGCCTCATTTTCTTTGCATCTGGTGCATAGCTTGTAGAAATCAACTTTTTCAATCCAAGTTCATCGAACTTGGCGGCGAAATAACGGGTAAAGTTACTCCATTCAGGGTCATCGCAAGGTAATAAAACTGTCTTGCCCCTGAACACGTTTGGGTCATATTCAAGGTATGCATTCATTTCCACCTCAATGTCGTGGAATTGAGTATAGAATTCATCGTTTTTAGCTGCCTTCGCTTCCTTCAAATTACTATTTGCCATCGTTTCTTCTTTTTGTTGTTTACTAAGCTATCAACTAATTTTATTAGGTATTAACAAGTCTCTGACATCAACATTCAGAATGTCTGCAATTTGATATAAAACGGGAATGGGAGGCTGCACCTTGTTCGTAGCATACAGATTGACCATATTGAAAGTCTTTCCAAGTCTGTTTGCCAATTCCGTTTGGCTAATTCTTTTAGCCTCCAACACCTCTTTTATTCGGTTCATATTCACATTCTTTTGTCTGATGGGTACAAAAGTATAAAATTTAATTTGGTAAATGCGCATTTTTCAAAGGAAAGTATTACCTTTACATCACGTAACCCGTTTAAGCGAAAAACAATCGCAAATATATTATATTAGATAGTTGCACTAATTAGAGGGTTTTTGAGGTAGTATAAAATATTTTGACTTTGATTATGGAACAGAGTTTTGCGTTACCTTCGGAGCTGACCAAGACCGAGCGTTACGGGGAGTTTCTTCGGCAGTTCGAGGTGCTGGTCGAGGGTATTGACGACGAGATAAGTGTCATGGCCAATGCCTCGGCGGCGTTGCGAGAGGCTTTCGGCTTTTTCTGGGTCGGCTTCTATCGGGTCAAGGGCAATGAACTTGTGCTGGGCCCGTTCCAGGGCAGCGTGGCCTGCTATCGCATAAAGCACGGCCGCGGCGTGTGCGGCACGGCCTGGGCGCAGGGGCAGACGGTTGTCGTGCCCGATGTCGAGCAGTTCCCGGGACACATAGCGTGCAGTTCGCTGTCGCGTTCCGAGATTGTCGTCCCGATTTTCTCGGCCGGCGAGAACCCCGAGGTGCGCAGTGTGCTCGACATCGACAGCGAGCATTATGCCACCTTCGACGATACCGACCGCTGTTACCTCGAACAGTTGGCCGCCATTCTTTCCCGCACGCTCTATTAGAGTCTCTGTTGAATAAAAGAACAGGCGGCACTCTCGGTGCCGCCTGTTCTTTTATAGTTGCCCTTTGCCGGGGATAGGCGATACCCCTTCCTGTTCCCGGGTAGGGTGAACTGTTATTTGTCTTTGTCGAACAATTTGTCTTTTTGACTGGCCGTGGAGGGTACGCCTACATAGCCGCCCAGGTTGCAATTCTTGATGCTGATGCTTTCGGTGTTGGAGAAACTCAGCCCGATGCCGGCTTTGTCGACATTCACGTTTTCGAAATATACGTTGCGTATGGGCTTGGCCGTGGTGCCTTGCAGCACCAGTGCGGCGGCCGACGCCGCTTTGCAGCGCAAATCTTTTACATAGATGTCGGACACTTCAGTGAAGTGGTTGTTGTCCATGCCTTCCCCGCCATACATCGAGGTTACATAGAAGAGGTCTTCCACTTCGCCGAAGGTGCAGTTGTTGACATAGATGTTGCGCAGGAATCCACCGCGGTCGGGGTTGGTCTTCATGTAGATGCCCCGTTTGCAATAGCCTCCGTAGGTGCAATCTTCGATAAAGACGTTTTGCACGCCCGACGACATTTCGCTGCCGAGCACCACGCCGTGCAGACCTTTGAATTTGCAGTTGCGAATGATGATGTTTTCCGAAGGCCGGTTGGTCTTCCAGCCGTCGTTGTCGCGTCCGCATTTGATGGCGACGTTGTCGTCGCCGTTGTTGAACTCGATATTTTCGATGAGCAGGTTGCGGCTGTATTCGGGGTCGATGCCGTCATTGTTTACCAACTTGGCATCGTAGCGGATACCCCGGCAGATGATGTTTTCCGATTTCAGCAGGTGAATGCACCAGAATGGGGCGTTGGTGATGAACACCCCTTCGATGGTGATGTTCTTGCAGTCGAAGAACTGTATCAGTTGCGGACGCAAATAGAAACCCTCGCCGAAGTTCCGTTCCTCGACAGGTGTCTCGTTGTGATTCACGTCGCGGGTCAGCTGCTGTCCTTCCCTTTGCTTGTTCTTCCAGGTCGAGAAGGTCGTTGCCGCGTTGCCGTCTATCGTTCCTTTCCCTACGATGGAGACATTTTCGAGTTGGTATCCGTAGATGAAAGGGCTGTAATTTTGCAAGAAAGTCCCTTCCCAGCTTGTTTTTACCACGGGGAGGTAGTAACGGGGCTCGGGCGAGAATTTCAACGTGGCGCCCTCTTGCAGTTCGAGGCACACGTTGCTCACAAAATGTATGGGCCCGTTGAGCAGGTATTCCCCGGCCGGTACGACGATGCGGGCTCCGCCTTGCCGGGCGGCGCGTTTCATGGCTTTGTCAAAGGCCGGCTTGCAATCTTTCTTGCCATCGCCTTTGGCGCCAAAGGCCGTGATGCTTAATGTCTTTTGTGGCATTGTGGCGCCGGTGATTTGAGCCAAGATGGCATCGCGTTTGGCGATTCGTTCGGCATCGTTCGATGCCAGCCCCGTGAGGGGGGCAAGCAGTAGCACGGCGGCTACCAGGAGACAGTTGAGATGTGTCATGGTTCGTGTGATTTATGGTTGAATTTTTTGTTTCTGTTTGTGCGGATAGGGCTATATGGCTGTGTTTACAAATATAGTGATTTTCCTGACAATAAACCCTCTTTGCTCTACTTTAATTTTATGGCGACGTTTTATGTCACGAGTTTTGCCCGGCACTCTCCCGGGGTATTCAATCTCCCCGCCCGTCAGAAGCGCTCCTGTCTGAAAAAACGTCTGTATCTCTGATGCCTTGCCCGGAAGAACTTGTGGAAAGAGGTTGGCCGCTGTTGTTGTCGCGTCGAGCCATGAGGTGGGAGCGGTGAACAGAAAAACCGATTTTTTGCCCAAATTATGCGCTATATCGACCCGATGGACGAAAAAGTGCACGTTTATCACTGATTATTCCCCCTGTTTGAAGAAATTTTACCCTAATTTTGAAAACCATTTAAACCTTTGGCGCGATTGGCAATCATATATAAAAATTTTATATCGAAGACCTGTCCGATGCGACGAAAGCCGTACTTGCCCGTCGGACGATTGTCGGCACCTGCCGATAGGCAAAGTCCGAGGAATTAAATATTCTTGTAAGAAAAACTGTAAAACAATAAACCCAGACAAGATGTATTCTATTTTGAAAAAGAGCTTGATTGTTTCTGTGGCGGGCACTTTGCTGGCAGCCACTTCGTGTGTCACGGCCCCTCAGACTCCGCAAGGAGATGCGGTATCGGGAGAGGTGTATGAGAACCTCCCTTTTGCAATGCCCGAGGTGCAACGTCCTGTTTTCCCCGATTATCGGGTGAACATTTGTGATTTTGGCGCTGAGGAAGGCGGGCGTGTGCTTTGTACCGAAGCTATCAATGCGGCCATTCGTTCGGTGCACGAAAAGGGCGGCGGCACGGTGGTTATACCGGCCGGCTTGTGGCTTACCGGTCCCATTGTGTTGCAGAGCAATGTCAATCTTTATGCCGAGCGGAATGCTTTGGTGACATTCAGCAGCGATTACAGCCTCTATCCAATTATAGCCACCTCTTTTGAAGGCCGCAGCGAGAAGCGTTGCCAATCGCCTATTTCGGCGCTTGATGCCGAGAATATTGCCATCACGGGCGAAGGGGTCTTCGACGGTGCCGGTGACGAGTGGCGCCCTGTGAAAAAGATGAAAATGACCGAGCGTCAATGGAAAGACCTGCTGAAATCGGGTGGGGGAGTCGATCCCGATGGAAAAATTTGGTATCCCGACGTCAACTCGATGAAGGCGGCTGAGTTGTTGAAGACCCGTGCTGCCGGGTCGATAAGCGACGCCGAATGGAATGAGATGCGCGGTTGGTTGCGTCCTGTATTGGTAAGTATCAGAAAGTGTAAAAAAGTGCTCTTGGAAGGGGTGACGTTCAAAAATTCACCCGCATGGTGCATTCACCCGCTTTCTTGCGAATCGTTGATTGTGAACGACGTGAAGGTATTCAATCCTTGGTATTCGCAAAATGGCGATGCCCTCGACGTGGAGTCTTGCAAAAATGTGCTCGTCACCAACTGCCTGTTCGATGCCGGTGACGATGCCATCTGCTTGAAGTCGGGACGTGACGAGGAAGGTCGCCTTCGTGGAGAGCCCTGCGAGAATGTCATTGTCAAAGACAATGTCGTGTTGCATGGCCACGGCGGTTTTGTCATCGGCAGCGAGATGTCGGGGGGCGTGAAGAATGTGTATGTGACCGATTGTTCCTTTGTGGGTACCGACACCGGATTGCGGTTTAAAAGTGCCCGCGGTCGTGGTGGCGTGGTGGAGGACATCTATATCAACAACATCAACATGATAAATATTTCGGGCGATGCGTTGACGTTTGACCTGTATTACATGGGCAGCAATGGCCGTGTACAACAAATCCCGCCCGTTGACGAAGGCACGCCCGTTTTCAAGGACATACACATCTCGGGCGTATATTGCCGCGGAGCCGGTCGTGCTGCCGCCTTCAATGGCCTGCCTGAGTTGCCCGTGCGAAATATCACGGTCGATGATATGGTGGTGACCGATGCCCACCATGGGGTTGTCATCAGTCATGTCGAAGAGGTGACCATGTCGGGCCTCAATATCCAATCCGATGGTCCTGCCGTCCAGATAGAACAAGCCAAAGATGTGAACATCAATGGTATGCCGTATGCCGAAGTGGGTGAACGGCAGGTTGTCTCGCTTTGAGATAGGTTAAGGTTTAGTGAATATGGCAGGTTGCGGAAGAGGTGAAAAAACTCTTCCGCAACTTTTTTAGGATAGGGCGGCAGTCAAGATTATCCTCGTCCGGTCGGGCCGTTGCGGTGGCCTTCGGCGATTATTCGATGTAAATCATCTTTTTGGTCATGCCTCCGTCGACGGTGATATTCTCGCCGTTGATGAAGTCATTCTCTTCCATGCAGAGAAAGAGGCACATGCGGGCGATGTCTTCGGGGCGCCCCACCCGTCCCGAGGGGTGCTGTGCGTGGTCTTCGGGGCGCAAAGATTCGTAGTGGTTATTCTCAATCCAGCCCGGAGCGATGGAGTTGACCGTGATGTGCTGGGGTGCCAATGATAGTGCGAGGGCGTGGGTGAGGGAGTAGATGCCCCCTTTCGAGGCCGCATATCCTTCGCTGCCCGGTTCACTCATAAGGTAACGGGTCGATGTGATGTTGACGATGCGTCCATAGGTGTTGGGCTGCGGAAGTACTTGGCGATGGCGTGCCAAGGCGCGAGATGTGATGAAGGCCGGCCGCAGGTTGGTGGCCAAGATGCGGTCAAACTCCTCAATCGATGTTTCGGCCAGTGGCGAAAAGCAGCTGATGCCGACGTTGTTGATAATAATGTCGAGGTCACCCCATGTCGTGAAAAGGTCTTGCATGCAGGCTTCCAGCGCCTGGACGTCGCATACATCGACCGGGTAAAATCTCGCACCGCTTTCCTGAGCCGTAAGGGTACCCTTTTTGCGGTCGTTGTCACAAAAGGCCACATGGCAGCCTGCCTTGCGAAAAGCCTTCACCACAGCCTGGCCTATTCCCGAGGCTCCGCCGGTGATGAATACCCGTCGGGGGGCGAACTTCACCTCGATGTGTCCCGGTCGCGGACCCGATTGTGTGATTTTTTTTGTTTTTCCGGCCGATTTCTGGGCGGCATACGCTTCAAATTTCTTTTCGAGATAATTGTCTGCCATGATACACAACTTTTTAGGAGAACGGCGACCCCGATTTTGATAGCCGTCATTGTATCGGCAAAAGTAAAAAAAGTTTCTGTTTTTCTTGCAATTTTGCTTCGGTCGGGAATAAAAAGCAAGATATAGTGTAATAAATCAAAAGAATAGATTAATTTTACACCCCATAAGGAATTCGCGATGGAAGCCATGCTTCAAATCCGATTCTTGGCGAAAGTACAAAACCATGAAAAGAATAACCATTAAAAACAAGAACCGATGAAAAAACTGTCTGTCCTTTTCTTGGGCGTATTGTTTCTTGCCGGTTGCGCCGAAACACCGTCGACCCAGAAACCTGAGAAAGAAGATGTATTGAAATCCCTTCGTTTGGCCAACGATTATTTTATGGAGAAGTGGAGCGACCCCGGAGAGGCCATTCCCTATCCCTCGCGCAAACGCAACTATGAGACCAACGTGTGGACTCGTGCTTATTATTACGAAGGTCTTATCGACTTGTGGGAAATCGACCCCCAACAACGCTATCTCGACTATATGTTGGAGTGGGGAAACAAACACGACTGGAAATTGCGCAGCACCAAGAACGGCTGGAAAACCCGCAATGCCGACAACCAGTGTGCCGGTCAGGCTTATCTCTATCTCTATCAACTCGACCCCGAAAAACCCGAACGTTACATCACCAACATCAAGACCTCTATCGACTCGATGATGGTGACCGACAAAATCGACGACTGGCACTGGATCGATGCCGTGCAGATGGCCATGCCCATATTCGCCCAGTTGGGGAACATAACCGGTGACACGGCCTACTATGAGCGGGCTTATGAGATGTATAATTACACCAAGACCCGTCACGGTGCCAACGGACTGTATAATCCCGAAGACCAACTGTGGTGGCGTGATGGCGATTTTGACCCTCCTTACAAGGAGCCCAACGGAGAAGATTGCTACTGGTCGCGTGGTAACGGTTGGATTGTCGTGGCCATGGTGCGCATGCTCGAACTCTTGCCCGCCGATGAGCCTCACCGTCAAGAATACACCCAAATGTTGGTCGACATGTGCGGCGCCTTGAAGAAAGTGCAGCGGGAGGATGGCCTGTGGAATGTCAGTTTGCACGACCCCGACAATTACGGAGGTAAGGAGTTGACAGGTACGGCCATGTTCATCTACGGAATGGCTTATGGCGTGAACAACGGCCTGCTCGACGCCGCCGAGTATGAACCCGTCATCTACAAGGCTTGGAATGCCATGGTGAAAGATTGTCTCCACCCCAACGGATTCCTGGGTTATGTGCAGGGCTCTGGCAAGGAACCCAAAGAGGCTCAGCCTGTTACATATGACCGCGAACCCGATTTCGACGACTTCGGTTTGGGCGCCTTCCTGATGGCCGGAACCGAAATCTACAAAATGAAATAAGAGCCGCCTCGTGAGGCGCGCTTCACCCCAAAAACGCAACGGGGGTTGCCGCTACTGCGGCAACCCCCGTTTTATGAAGAGAAGAAGAATTTTCAGATAGAAATCCTGGCAGGAAGAATCTTGCGCAGTGTGGCGCGGGTCATGATTTTGTTGCTCAGGAAACTGATGACATAACCGGTGATGCAGGCTGCAATGACGGTTCCTTCGCGCACCCCTTCGATTTTATGGGCGAGCAGGAGTGATAAGATAAGAGCAAGTGTCACCAACGTGACGTCGAAAGCAACTTTGAGTTTCCCGAAATCTTTGTGGTAACGTCGTGAGGCGTAACTCACAAAACCTTCGGCACTCATCATCGTTACACGCGGTTTAATCTCCAAAACCACCCCGACAGCCTGTACCAGGCACCCAAGCAACAAGACGGCAATAGAGATGATGTAGTGGTGCGGTTGCAGGGTTGTCGTAAGCAACATGTTGAGGTCGATAAACAAGCCGAAGAGAAAAGAGAACGGAATTTGAAGTAAAATATCTATGGTGTCCCGGCGGTTCATGCGGTCGCGTACAAACCAGAACTGTCCGATGATGAGCAGCAGATTGATGAGGAATGTCCACGTTCCCAAAGAGAATGTCGTGTTCAGACTTAATACATAGTTGACGCTTGAAATCGGGGTTGTCCCCAAAGATGAACGAAGGATAAGCACAATGCCCGCGGCCAGGAAATAGAGACCGACAATGAACAGCAGGTATCTTTTTAACAAATTTTTCATATTTCGAATTTCGATGAGCAAAGGTACAAATAAAAACAATCTATTGTGACATCATGCCCGTGCGGCAAAGTACAAAAAAGTTTAACCACGTTTCTGTGTAAAGGAAATTTCGCGACAGCCGTGGCGTCCATCTCGTCTGCCTCTGTATCGGTTATTGGTCCATATATGCCTAATCGTGTAACAAAATAATCCTCTATCGGAGGCTATGCCCCAAGTCTTAGGCAACAGAAGTTATTACATATACAGATATTTTTTGTTTTTTTTTCTTTCAATGGTTGTATCTTTGCACAAAAGAGTCGCCTTGTGTCGTCAAATTTTACCATTCAATCGAGCGACTTTGTTATGAACCCATTGAAATATCCATGAACGAGATTCTCATCATTATTTTTCTTATTTTACTGAATGGCCTTTTTTCGATGTCCGAAATAGCCGTTATATCGGCTCGCAAATCCAGTTTGGCATCTGATGAAAAGCGCGGGAGCAAGTCTGCCTCCACGGCCCTGAAACTGGCTTGTGAACCCGAAAAATTCCTTTCTACCGTGCAGATAGGCATTACCCTCATAGGTATCCTTACCGGTATCTATTCGGGTGCAACCCTTTCGGCCGACTTTGCCGCCTTATTGTTGCAGTGGCATGTCCCTGCCGTATATGCACAACCCTTGGCACAGACGATTATCGTGATTTTGGTGACCTATTTTACCATCATCTTCGGTGAGTTGGTGCCCAAGCGCATCGGAATGAGTTCGGCCGAGCGCATATCCAAATTGATAGCCCCCTTTATGTATTTCATCTCGGTCGTGGCAGCCCCTTTTGTTTGGATATTGGCCAAGAGTACTTCCGTCATGTTTAGCCTGCTGGGAATCAAGGACGGCGGCAGTAAGGTTACCGAAGATGAGATAAAGTCGATAATACAGGAAGGCGCCGAAGACGGGGAGGTGCAGGAAGTCGAACAGGACATCATGGAACGAGTCCTCATCATGGGCGATTTGAAGGTCAATGCGCTGATGACCTATCGCACCGACATGGTGGCTCTTGACATCGCGATGACCCGCGAGGAGGTGAAAGCGGTTGTGCGCGAAACCGTGCATGAGATGTATCCTGTTATCGACCGCTCTTTCGATGATGTAAAGGGAGTGGTGTCTCTCAAAAATTTGGTCTTCCATCTCGATGATGAGGATTTCGATTTCCACTCGGTCATTACGCCGGCCACCTTTTTCCACGAGACGATGAGCGTCTACGATGCCTTGGCTCAGATGAAGGAGAAACGCATCAGTCAGGCACTGATATGCGATGAGTTTGGTTGTTGCCAAGGAATCATCACCCTGCGCGACATACTCGAAGGGTTGGTCGGTTCTATCGACAGTCCGCACGAAGACCCCGACATCGTGAAGCGCGCCGACTCCGAGAGTTGGCTGGTCGATGGCCAGTGCTCGTTCTATGATTTCTTGACCTATTTCGATAAAGAAGAACTTTTCGAGCAGGCCAGTTACAACACGATAAGCGGTCTGTTGCTCGACTTGTTGGAGCATATTCCGCATGCCGGCGAGAAGGTCTCTTGGAACGGGTTCTCGTTTGAGATTGTCGATATGGACGGTGCCCGCATCGACAAAGTCCTTGTGGAACGTACGGAGGCCGATAGCGAGCCCGAAGAGTAATTATTGTCAGCGGCCACATAGAAACGGGAGGCAGGCGATTTTACCGCCTGCCTCCCGTTTCTATGTGGAGCGTGTAGCGAAGCTGTTGTTGGTTCCTCGTCATTTGTCGGGTCTCGCGTCTTGTCCGACGATTTGCCCCGCCAGGTTGTACCAGTTCCCGTCTTTATGGATTAAGAGTTGTCCGTCTTGGAGTATCTTCTTTCCCTTTTCCAGCCCTGAACGGTTGTCGGTCGTGATGTCGGTGACACCGCTTGCCGAATCTTTGCAGAAGAGGGTGATGGCAAGGCCGCATTGTTTTCCGGCAATGGTAAAATCGATGTTGCCACTTGCCGGTTGTTCAGAAAAGTCGAACGTGTGGGAGGTCAATGTTACATTGCCATTTTCGTCTTTGGCGGGGAAAACATATTCGGTGCTGTTGTAGGTAACGCCATTGAGATTACTGATGTAGGCATCGGCTTCTGCATAATTGTCATATCCGTAGAACTTGATTTTGTCGACCGTGATACCGTCGGGTAGGGTGATGGTGTATTTTACTCCGGCCGAATATTTAATGCCCTTGACAGAAGATAGTCCGGGAGCATAAGCCTTTCCTTTTTCGTTGGATATGCTTATTCCTCCCGAGAAATTATAGGAGGTGGTGGAACCGCTGGTCGTAGAACCGGTGTATGTCTCCGACGACAGCGCGTAAGTTACATATCCGGCCGATTCTTCCTGGTCCTTGATGCGCTGCAACCAAGCCGGATATTCGACATTGATGACGTTCAGGCACCAGCTCCCGAGAAACTGGTAGCTCGTGCGTCGAATGGCATTCAGCGAGGTGGGTATGGCGAGCCCTTTGCTGTCGACTTCGGGGTCGGTGTCTTCATAATTGTAGAGGAACCGGTAATAAAGGTGCTGGTATTGGTCGTCATAGATGGCATATATGGGTTGGTAGGCCATCTCGGGTCTGTATGAAGTGGTGGCAATTTCATATTCGGTATATGTGTAGGTTTTGCCTCCGGTTGTGTAGGAGCGCGATTTGTTGCGTTTTTTCAGTTTGGTAAAAAAGGCATCATACGTTTGTTCGCCGGTTTCTCCGCCCAACTGTATGAAGCGCCCCCAAATGGCGCTGCCGGATTTGTCGATGACCCTGCGGTCTTTTTCACCCTCGTCATTGGTAAACTCTTCGATGGCTTTGCCCTCGATTTTGTGGGCATCGAGCCACTCGACGGCCGATGTGATGGTGGCTTGCAGTTCTTTCGAGGGGTTTTCTACGGTCATCAGGAACGAAAGCAGGCTGGCCGATTCACTTCCGCTGATGGAGGGTAACTCATGTGGCCGGCCTTCGGTCGGCAAGAAAGTGGTCGTGTCGTGCTGGGCGCACCAGGCGGCCATCGTGCCGTTGTCGTTTACTTGGCATTTTATGATGACTTCCAAGCCCTTTTGGAAAGAGGCTTCGCACCGGGCACGCGTCTCGTCGTCGACCAGGTTTTCAAAATCGCCTTTGTTGCCGATGATGTCTTGCAGGAGCCGCATGACATTGGTTGTCAGGTTGTCGTTGAACGTGATATAGTCTTGGTAGCTGCCATTGCCCGAAAGCGGCCAATATTGTGACCAACCGCCACACCCTTTTTCTGCCGTGAAAATCAGGTTTAGGGCTTTCATGAAAGCCGTTTTGTATTTTTCTATGCCGGTTTGTTGGTAGACTTTGGCCAGGAAACGCATTTCCTGCGTGGTGGCTGCGTTGTCGAAGCAGGAGTGTTCGTTGCGCTTGTTGTAGAGCGACTGTTTTTGTTCGGCCGTGAGTTGGTGAAGCTCGTCATTTTTCATCCAGCCGCCGTTGGTTTTCTGCACATACAATACATCATCGGCAATGCTTTGTGCTTCTTCCGTCCCGTACCATTCCGAACTCATTTTACCTGAGCATACTTGCGACCAAGTGAGTGATGAGACATCTTGGGCATGTACGGAGAAAAAACTTCCTAATAAAAGGGCTGCTAAGCCCCAAATTCTTTTTTTCATGGGAATAGATTTTGTTTATGGGAGAATTTCTTTACAAGACAATCATTGACCAAGTTACTTAATTTCTGTCTTTAAGCCATCGGCATCTGCCTTTTTTTAGTTAGTTTAACTTTGTCGCCCGTGGGGTGCCCCCCTGATTTTTGCCCTTGGCCGAGGCGGTAGGTTTGCCGGTATGGGGCCTCTGCCCGGCCGGGTATGGGGAACGGCTGCGTCTTTGTGTCGTAAAAAATCGAAAGGCACCTCCATTGCGGAGGTGCCTTTCGAAGATATTGGAGTGTCAATAGGTCAATATTTCGAGGCCGTTTTCGGTCATGAGGAAGGTGTGTTCCCATTGGGCCGAAGGTTTTTCGTCATCGGTGACGACTGTCCACCCGTCGTCTTCGTCGATGAACACATGCCAGTCGCCCATGTTGATCATGGGTTCGATGGTGAAGACCATACCCGGGACGAGCAACATGCCGGTGCCTTTACGGCCGAAGTGGAGCACTTCCGGCTCTTCGTGGAACGCAAGCCCCACGCCATGTCCGCAGAGGTCGCGCACGACCGAGAAGCCGTTTTTCTCGGCATGCCGTTGTATGGCGTTGCCGATGTCGCCGACAAAACCGAAAGGCTTGGCGGCGCGCATGCCTATTTCGAGGCACTCTTTGGTGACACGCACGAGCTTTTCTTTTTCGGGGGTGGTCTTTCCTATGATGAACATGCGCGAAGCGTCGGAATAGTATCCGTCGAGAATGGTCGATACATCGACGTTGATGATGTCGCCTTCTTGCAGAATTTCGTCTTCACTCGGGATTCCGTGGCACACGACTTCATTGATTGAAGTGCAGACGCTCTTGGGAAACCCTTCGTAGTTGAGCGGTGCGGGAATGGCACCGTGCGAAACGGTGTAGTCGAAGACCATGCGGTCGATTTCCGCGGTCGACATGCCGGCCTTGATTTCACTTTCTATCAAATCGAGTACGCCGGTATTGACCACCCCGCTGCGTCGTATGCCTTCGATTTGTTCGGGCGTCTTTATCAATTCCCGGCTGGGTACGAGACACCCGTGATTTTGAAAATACAGTATTTTCTTGTCGAGTTCGGTAAGCGGGGCTCCTTTGGTGATTTTCCAGTTATTGATGATTTTCCTTGACATAATGTGAAATTTACATGCAAAGATAGCAAGGGCCGGGAGCAGAAGCAAGCGGGAAAAGAAAGTTTTCGAGTTTGATTGTGACGAGACCCCTTCTGTCTCCTGCAAAGGTAATAAAAGACGGGAGCAGAAACAAGGTGGGGCGAAGAAGTTTTCCGATTTGTTTTTCGTCAGTCCTCCCCGTAGAGGGAGAATGCCGCCCTTTACGCCAACTCCTGCGGCCTTCGTTTTTTGCGGTGTTCCCAATCATGGCAACATTCCTGCCTGTCGTTTCATGGCGTGACATATTTTTCACTATCTTTGTTTTTCAAGAAAAAGAAGAGTTTGTCTCCATGAAAAACCGAATGCTGTCATACTGGCTCGTGTGTCTGAGTGTGGTTGTGCTCTGTTCTTGTGAGCGGCGTATGGTCTACCTTTCCACCTCGTTCCGTGAGCCGGCAACCGACGGGTTGCGTTTTATATACAGCCACGATGGTTATCATTGGGATTCGGTCCCCGGTGTATGGCTCCGGCCGCAAGTGGGGACACAGGCTCTCCTTCGTGACCCCTCCATGATACAAGCCCCCGATGGTACTTTTCATTTGGTGTGGACATCGAGCTGGGGCGACGATTATGGCTTCGGATATGCCTCTTCGCGCGATCTTGTCCATTGGTCGGAACAACGGCACATCGCGCTGATGCACGACTACGATACCCTTACCCGCAATGTGTGGGCTCCCGAACTTTTTCATGAGTCGTCGGCAGACGAGTATTATATCATTTGGGCATCGGCCATACCGGGACGTTTCGATGGCACACAACGACTGTATTACACGGTGACGCGTGATTTTTGCGAATTTTCTCCCGCTCGCCTTTTTTATGAGCCGGGCTACAATACCATCGACGGGATTGTGGTCAAGCGGGGAGAGCGTGATTATCGACTCATCGTGAAAGACAACCGCAAGCCCGGTTACAGTCATTTGTTTGCCGTGGCGGGGACATCTCCCGTGGGCCCTTGGGGCGACAAGACGCTCCCCTTCACCCCGGAGTGGTCCGAAGGCCCTACCTGCATTCGGGTGGGCGATGATTATCTTATTTATTACGACCGCTACCGCAGCTATACGTTCGGAGCGGTGCGTACGCGTGATTTTCAACATTTCGAAGATATTACTTCCCTCATTTCGATTCCCAAAGGTCATAAACACGGTACCGCCATAAAGGTCGACGCCTCGGTTGTCGAGCGCCTGCTTCGAGCGAGACCCTGCCCCTAAAATAAAATCATTATGAAAAAGACACTGAAACGATTTCTAATCCTCTGTTCGCTGGCGACATTTCTCGCCCCGTTTGTCGGGGGCAGGCTCTACGCCCAGTCAGGACAACCCTGTTACGAGAACCGTTTTGAACGGCCGCTCCTCGATGTGTTGCATGAGATTGAACAACATTTTGGCGTGCGTCTCAAAATAGACTCTTCGGCTATGGCCGGACAGATGCTTGCCTATGCCGACTTTCGCATTCGTCCCTATTCGTTCGAGGAGACGATGCAGAACGTCCTGTCGCCCACAACCTACAAATATGAGCGACAGAAAAAGAATACCTACAAAGTGAAGGCTTATGAATATTACCGCCGTACCCCCGCCGATGGGAAGAAACTTATTGCCTGGCTGCATGAGAAATATCACAATCGGGCGGAATGGGAGCAACGCCGGTCGCTCTTGATGCAGGATTTCAGACGACTTTTGGCGATAGACCCGCTTCTCGAAAAGACGGTTGACACTCCCCGGTATTTCGAGGGAAAAGTCCGCAAGTACGATGGATACACCGTTCAGAATTTTGCCCTCGAAACGCTTCCCGGCCTGTATGTCTGCGGCTCGATATATGCCCCGAGAAAACGGGGAGACCACCCGTTGATTATGATGCCGGCCGGTCACTGGGCGGGAGCCCGTTACAATCCCGATATGCAATATCGCTATGCGGCCTTGGCTCGCAGCGGGGCGGTGTGCGTCTCTTTCGACCTCGTCGGTTGGGGCGAGTCGGAGATGCAGTTGGGGCAGGCTTCTCATGAGAATGCACTTTCCCAACCGCTGCAATGTCTTTGGGGCTTGAAGATTCTCGACCGAATGCTCTCTTCCCGCAACGACATCGACACGACGCGCATCGGGGTGTGTGGCGGTTCGGGCGGTGGAACGCTCTCGGTTTTCCTCACGCTGCTCGACGACCGATATACGGCGGCGGCTCCCGTCATGTCGTTTACTTCGCATTTCGACGGGGGTTGCCCGTGCGAGAGCGGTATGGGTACGACCCGAGCCTGCGGCGGCAGTTGCAATGCCGAGCTGGCGGCCATTTTTGCGCCCAAGCCGATGCTTGTCGTCTCCGACGGTGGCGACTGGACCGCCAGTGTGCCCACGCTCGAATATCCCTTCCTGCAAGACATCTATGGGTATTACGATGCGGTAGGGCAGGTGCGTAATGTGCATTTCCCCGAAGAGCGTCATCAGTTTACCCCTACCAAACGGAAGGCGGTCTATGATTTCTTTATCGAGATTTTCGACCTTGATGCCGCACGTTGCGACGAGAGTCGGGTCACCATCGAAACACCCGAACAGTTGCAGATGTTCGGCGCGGCCGACCGCTTCCCCGAGGGTGCTATTCTTTCCTGGTCGGAATTGATGTCGGCACTCTCCCGGTAACGGAGTTTTTAGACATACGACTGAAAGGCACCACCCGGCAGGGGTGGTGCCTTTTCGTTTTGAAATATATGGGAACTGTCAACGGATAAAGCGCGGACGGAGAAAAAGATGCCGGTAGAATTTGTACCAGATGATGCGCCACCGCATGTGTGCATATCTCTTGTGCCACATCTCCGAGACTTCACCTCGCCGCACCGGGTCGTCGATGCGCCGGAGGGCCCGGAGGGCATGGCGGGCAATGCGCCCTTCGACGGCCCATCGGGTGCGACGGGGCAGGTCGATGCGCGACAGCAGTATGTCATAGAGTCGCAGCAGTTCCACGAGGGCAGTGCCGTCGCGGTGGGCTGTGGGGGTGACCTTTACGTTGTGTTGCCTGAAATTGTTCAGCATCTTGTTGATGTGTGCCACTTTGCCCTGGCGGGCAATCTCTACCCAGAACAGCCAGTCGCCGTTGAGACGGAATCCGGTGTAACTCCTATCGACAGGAATCGCCGATTTGCGGAAAACGACCATGCTGGCGTTGTATATCGTGTTGCATCGCAACATGTTGGCAATAATGAATGCGTTTCCCTCCCACATGTCACACACTTCGCCTCGGGAATAGGCTTTTTTCATGCGTTTCTTCATCGGGTGGCTCTCGGCATCGACGAGGCGGCTTTCGGTATAGGCCAGTGTGTAGGAGGGTTCCCGGTCGAGTTGCTCCACACAAGAGGCGAGAAAGTCGGGTTCGGCAAAGTCGTCGCTCTCGGCAATCCATATATATTCGCCTTGCGACAGGTCAAACCCTCTCTGCCATTGCACGAAGGTCGAACCGCTGTTCTGCTCGTTATACACGATGTGGGTGATTTTCTCGTTGCCGCGGTAGCGCTCTATGACCTCCCGGGAGTTGTCGGGCGAACAGTCGTCGAGAATGATGATTTCAAAATCGCGCCAGGTTTGTGCCAATACCGAGTCGATGCGTTCCTGCAAATAAGGGGCATGACGGTAGTTGGGTATGATGACCGAGACTTTTGCCATATATCGGAATTTCGGGTAAAGGTAATGTATGTTTTTTGAACCGGCGAGCCCGCCTTGGAAAAGGGAGCGTCGTCCCCTCGCCGGGGAATCCCTCTTATCGTATCACTTTGCTTTTGCCGCTCATCGTGTCGATGTCGATGCGGATAATCTCGGTGCGGTGGAATGACTTCTCGGCATATTTCAATCCCACTTCTTTGTCATTGGGGGAGTATTTGTCGAGAATCATTTCGAGTGCCCGGCGGCGTTCGGTCTCGGGAAGTCCCGTCGATGCCTTTCCTCTCAGTACGATGCTTTCGTAGGCGGTGGTGAATTTTTGCGAGTAGACGTGTGTCTTGCCCACGACACAGAACGATACCTCTGGGTGGGTGGCGATGCAGCGCAGTTTCCGGCCTTCGGGGGCGCAGTGTATGTAGAGGCTTTCGGTGCCGTCCCACACAAAATTTACCGGTATGCCGTAGGCGCGGCCTTCGGGGTCGAGGAGTGAGAGAAAGCCGTATTCGCCTTCACGCAGCAGTTGTCGGGCTGTTTCTTCGGGAAGAAGCCGGTCTTGCCGGCGCACGTCGTGGTTGTCATATTGCATGGTCGTGGTGCTTTTTAGAGGAGATTGGTTTTACAAAGATAGGCAAAGACGAGTGCGCAACCAAATGAAAAAAAAGTTTTCGAGTTTGACGGTGATGGGTAGCTGTCGGCCTTAGTCGAAGATGCGGAGAAGCGAGTGTGAGAATGCGAAATTTGTATCATTCAGGGTGTCCTTCCTTGTCATTCCCGACGCAGAGCGGGAATCCAATCCTTTATGAAAAAAGAGGCTTTCTTAATGGAAACGTTTCATGTAAAAGGCCACGAACCATGGATACCCCGTCGAGCGGAGAATGACAGTCCCCCCCCTTCAAGCGAAAAAGGAGAAGAAGGGAAAAAAGGAAAAAAGGAAAAAAGGAAACAAGCAAAGACACGCAAAATAGAGGAAAAAGAGAAACCGCCCTTATCGGGCCGGGAGGGCGGCAGCCGAGAGCGGAAAGAGGGCGAGGACTGTGTGAGCGCAGCGAGTTCCGCAGCCCCCGAGCGAGGCGTCGGCGAGCGAGCGAAAAAGCCCGATACCGGGCGGCGGTTCTTCTTGGTTCGTTCTTCTCACCGAAGAGAAGAATGAACAGAAACGCCCCTTGGAAACCCCGTCAAAGCGGGGAAAGACAGTCCCCTCACCCTTCAAGCGAAAAAGGAGAAGGAGGAAAAAGGGGAAACCGCCCTTATCGGGCCGGGAGGGCGGCAGCCGAGAGCGGAAAGAGGGCGAGGACTGTGTGAGCGCAGCGAGTTCCGCA
>DVLI01000016.1 GCA_018715595.1 Candidatus Caccoplasma merdavium
TTTCATCATTGACTATGCCGAGCCGACTCCTGTCTTCTGAAAAGATAGTGAAAGGCGAGAGCAGAGGCAAGGAGAAAACGAAGTTTTCATCATGGACTATGCCGAGCCGCGTCCTGTCTTCTGAAAAGATAGTGAAAGGCGAGAGCAGAGGCAAGGAGAAAACGAAGTTTTCATCATGGACTATGCCGAGCCGACTCCTGTCTTCTGTAAAGACAGGGTATCCCCGCATAAGTATATCAATGTGTCTTCTCTTTGTTCGGCTTTATTGTTTTTTTATTCTCTAAGGCCACAAAATAGGTAAAAAAGCGTATTTTTCTTTCGCCGCATGATACAACCAATAATTTTTTTGTTATCTTTGTGGTAAACCCATAAAAAATTTCGGTATTATGAAATGTGCTTCTTTATTAGCCGGCTTCCTGACAGGTGCTGCCATCGGTGCTGCCATCGGGATACTTTTCGCCCCTGAAAAAGGCGAAGACACGCGTAGTAAAATCAATGAAGTTCTTCGTGAGAACGGCATCAAACTGAGCCGCGAGGATATGGAAAACCTCGTCAACAAAATTGCCGCCAAGCTCAAACTTGACAAATCAGTTGAAGCAGAAGACTGATTCTCACTGAATTTAAAAGATTTCCCGGTCGCCCATTTGGCTGCCGGGAAATCTTTATGCCACTCAACGAATATCCACACTTATGAGCACCTCCAACCCAACCCCCTCCTTGCGCCAAGTCATTGCGGAGATAAAACAATACCTTTCGCTACAATGTGAATGGGTGAAACTCGACAGCGTCGAAAAATTGACACGCATTGTCTCTTCTCTCATCTTCCTCATATTGGCCATTATCCTCATTGCCATTGCGCTGCTTTATCTTTCCCTCTCTGTCGTTCATCTCATACAAATATATACAGGAGCCGTTGCCGCCTATTCCATCATGGCCGGTTTCTTCTTGTTGCTATTTGTCGTTTTGTGGCTCCTGCGCCGCAGTTGCATCGTCAACCCCATATTGCGCTTCTTCTATAAAATGTTCCTCACGCCGAAAGAAGGCCAAAACGACTTCACCTCAAACACCAACAACGAGCTATGAACGAAACGAAAATAACCATGAAATCGCTGGCCCGACAAAAAGCCGAGGTGCGGGCCAAAATAGCCAGGCAACACAGCGAACTGACACAAACCTATTGGGATACCTTGGCACCTTTCTACCGAAT
This sequence comes from Candidatus Caccoplasma merdavium, assembly GCA_018715595.1. NCBI lineage: Bacteria > Pseudomonadati > Bacteroidota > Bacteroidia > Bacteroidales > Bacteroidaceae > Candidatus Caccoplasma > Candidatus Caccoplasma merdavium. The sequence goes on from DVLI01000016.1 coordinate 1,208, forward strand.
GGGAAACTCCCCGTTCTCGATATTGAAACGTTTCTCGGTGAGTGTGGCCCTGTTTGAGGGAATAATTACCAGCTTGCGCATGTTCAGGAAGATACGCGGCCTATTCCGAAAATAAATCAGGACTACCTGTCTGTAATTGTCATCGTTTGTTTTTGGGGGAAGAAAACGCAAAATATTTCGAAAGTTTTTCGTATTCACCCAAAAAGCATTATCTTTGCGCCCGAAATTACAATTAAAAAAAAATATTATGAAAAAGAACTTGATTTATCTGTTCATGTTCATGGCCATGCCCCTCGCATTCGTTGCCTGCGGCGATGACAACAACGGTATTACCAACAACGTAAACGCCACGGGTGAATACGACGGCAACATCGAAATCCTTGTGAATGGTGAAAACTTCTTCGAAGCCATTAACCCCGCACTCTCTTCGAGCCCTGTAACGTTCACCCTCAACCAACAAGAAAACGCCACCTCGCTCTCCATCAACGATTCCATCTTGATTATCGGAGCGCTCACCCTCGAAGTAAATGACGTACCCAGCACCGCTGATAGCGAAAAACTGACCATCAACGGACAGGATATGGACCTCGAAAAGAACATCATCGAAATGGACGTTGTCATCAACAGCCTCACCGGTACGGTTACCAAAGCAGGTGCCGCCAACCTTTCGATCGAAGCTGCTGCTCCGCTCCTTCAACAAACCGTAAATATCGAGATCTCGGCCCAAAAGAAATAATCTTCGACGATTATATTTCATGACAAAAAAGCGTAGCCCCAGCGGGAGCTACGCTTTTTTGTTGCAGTATAAATCCAAGTATGTCAACCGCCAAAAAGCTCGGTCGAGAGGTAGCGTTCGCCGGTATCGGGCAGCAGCGCCACAATGAGTTTGCCGGCATTCTCGGGCCGAGCCGCCAACCGCACGGCCGCACTCACGGCCGCGCCCGATGAGATGCCGGCAAAAACACCGTCGCAGGCCATAAGTTCCCGCCCCATGCGCATCGCATCTTCATCGGTAACCGTCATAATCTCGTCGACCCACTTCCCGTCGTAGGTCTCAGGCACGAAACCGGCTCCTATGCCCTGCAACTTGTGCCCCCCCGGGCAACCGCCCGAAAGCACCGCCGACGAAGCCGGCTCCACGGCGACCGTCAAGACCCGGGCATTACGATGTTTCAACCCCTCGGCCACCCCCGAAAGCGTTCCGCCCGTGCCTACACCCGCCACAAAAATATCGACAGCTCCGTCGGTGTCGCGCCATATCTCCTCGGCCGTCGTACGCCGATGCACGGCGGGATTGGCCTTGTTCTCGAACTGACGCAACATGACGGCCTGCGGAATGGTCGTCAACAACTCTTCGGCTTTGGCAATGGCTCCGGCCATGCCTTCGGCTCCGGGTGTAAGCACCAGCTCCGCCCCCATGGCTCGCAACAAACGCTGCCGCTCGATGCTCATGGTCTCGGGCATGGTGAGTATCGTGCGATACCCCCTCACGGCGGCAATCCATGCGATGCCTACACCGGTATTGCCGCTGGTAGGCTCGACAATCGTCGCACCGGGCACCAACAGCCCCCGCGCCTCGGCATCTTCTATCATCGACAAGGCCGTGCGGTCCTTGACGCTCCCACCGGGATTGAAACTTTCGAGTTTGGCGACGATGCGCGCTGCGAGGGAATATTTCCGGGCGATACCCGCAAGTTCGAGCATCGGGGTATTACCGATAAGTTCGGTCATCTGTTTGGCAATATGGCTCATGTTTTCAGTTCTTTATAAAACACAAAAATAGCAAAAACTTTTCGAAACGAAGAGTATCCCCCCGGCTATTAACACCTAATAGTGAAAGGTATTTCAGGACAATGGCGGCGTATTTTCATACAAGGAAAGGATTTGTTCCGGCATGAAAAATCGTATAAAAGTCGTATCTTTGCCCCCGATTTCTTGAACAAGGCTTCGGGAAAACGCATCTGTCGTGTTTTCGCACTGTTCAGGACTTCGGTAAAAAGATACCCTAATGATGAAAAAAACCTTTGCCTTATTTCTTCTCTTCGCCCTGTTCGTTTCCGGTACGGCAGAAGCCGAAAGTCCTTATCGGAAAACGACATTCGACCTTTTTGTCTCCGGCAACATCTTACAATGGAGCCAAATCATTGCCACAATGAGAAACGACTCGGCCTGTCAATCGCTCGACGACAAGGTAGAGTTGCTCTCATACTACTACGGCTTGGTGGGACACCTCATCGACATCGGAGAGAAAAAGGAGGCTCGCAAGGTGCTCAATGAAGCCCTGTCTATTGTCGAACCTCTTGTCAAAGCCAATCCCGAAGACGCCAGGCTGTCGGGACTTATGGCCAATTTCCAGGGATTCCAAATCGCCCTCTCCCCTCTCAAAGCAGCCACATTGGCCCACGGCATGCTGCAACACGCCCGTAAAGCCGAGAAAACAGCGCCCGACAACCCCGACGTGAATATATGGAGCGCCAACATTCTGTTTTACATGCCCGACATTTTTGGAGGGGACACGCAACAATCGAGAGAGTATTACCGGAAAGCCTTGCAACTGTATGAAAACGACGAGTCTCTCCGCAGCAACAACTGGATGTACTTGCAACTCATCATCACCCTCGGGCTGGTCGAAGAGAAAGACCAAAACTACGAGAAAGCGCATGAATATTTCAGCAAGGCCATGGAGCTATACCCCGAATATCCGCACCTGAAAAACGTCTTGTATCCTCGCATTCTCGAAGAACTCGGAAATTCATAATAGAAAGAGACACCATGAAATACATCGAAATACGCCTCAATGTCAAAGCCGACGACGTGGCTTTGGTTACCGATGTCCTCGCCGCCTTACTGGTGGAAGCCGGTTACGACAGCTTTGTTCCCGACGCTACCGGCATGAGCGCCTACATTCCCGAAGACAAGTATTCCGAACCGGCACTGCTTGAAATCATCGGCCATCTGCCGGTCGAGGCCGAAATCGAATGGTCGTGCAACCACTATGCCGACCAGAATTGGAACGAAGAGTGGGAAAAACACTACTTCAAGCCCATCGTCATAGGCAACGAATGTGTCATACACAGCACTTTCCACACCAACGTGCCCGAAGCCCGGTATAAAATCGTCATCGACCCCAAGATGGCATTCGGTACCGGCCATCACGAAACAACATCGCTCATGCTCGAATGGATATTGCGCCACGACTTCACGGGAGAAAATGTCCTCGACATGGGTTGCGGAACGGCCATTCTTGCCATTCTCGCCCGCATGCGCGGCGCGACATCGGCCACGGCCATCGACATCGACGAGTGGGCCTACCAAAATGCCTTAGAGAATATCCGCCTCAACCATATCGACGGTATCGACGTATTGCTGGGCGACAAAGCGCTCCTCGGCGACGGACGCCTCTACGACACGGTACTGGCCAACATCAACCGCAACATTCACCTCGACAACATGCAGGCTTATGCTTCGGTCATGCACACAGGCAGCACAATCTATATGAGCGGATTTTATACCCAAGATTTGCCCACACTGCAAGCCTGCGCCCGTCAATATGGCTTGCTCTACAAAGACCATCTCGAAAAGAACAACTGGGTGGCCGCCCGCTTTGTGAAAGAATAGGACATTCCCCCCTATCGCCATAAACAAAGAAGCCTCCGCTATAATAGCGGAGGCTTTTTCATTTCCTTGTCTTAGCGTAGCAGGGATTGCAAATAGGCCGAATCGACAGGCGGTAGTTGGAGGGTTGCATCGCGACGACGCATCGCGTCAACACTGCGGTTCATTTCTTGAAGATTCTCCTGCAAGGCATCGAACAACCGAGGGGAAAGGGCCATGCCGTCGCCTGAACTCATCTCGCAGCGATAATGCCCGCCTTCGACGGTTACCTGCGAAAAATAGCGGTAAAGAGCCACTTTGGCCTGAGCCATAAGGCGGGCATCGACCTCTTCGCCGGCACATATCGCACGGGCAAGAGCCTTTATGTCGACATCGATGTAGACATTCTCCCGCATATAGGTTTGGATACACGCCGCGTCGCAAGGGACCGACAAGACCGCATTCAACACATCTTCCCGCTCCGATTCCCGACATGCGGAAAAGAGACCGACAAGGGAGAACAACAGAACTATGGCTTTCTTCATGGCTTGTGAAATAAAAACGCCGGGCAGGTGAGAATCACTTCCCGGCGTCATGTTTTCAGGAAGAGATATTTATTCTTCTTCGTCGCTTTCTTTCATATTGTGGAACACATTCTGCACATCTTCGTCTTCTTCGATGCGCTCGATGAGTTTCTCAATCTGGGCACGTTGTTCCTCGGTGAGTTCCTTGGTGTCATTGGGAATGCGTTCAAACTCGGCGCTGGTAATCTCGAAACCGTTGTCTTCGAGATATTTCTGTATGACGTTGAACGACTCAAACTCACCATAGATTACGATTTCCTCTTCATCGGCATCTACTTCATCGACACCGAAATCGATCAATTCGAGTTCAAGGTCTTCGAGGGAAACGCCATCTTTGGGTTTGATGTGGAAAACGCTCTTATGGTCGAAAAGGAACGAGAGGCTGCCCGATGTACCGAGCGAACCGCCGAACTTATTGAAGTAACTGCGAATATTGGCCACCGTGCGGTTATTGTTGTCTGTCGCCGTCTCCACGACAATGGCGATTCCGTAAGGTCCGTATCCTTCGAATAGTACCTCCTTGTAATCGCCTTCTTCCTTGGAGGTGGCTTTCTTAATGGCACGTTCTACATTTTCCTTGGGCATATTGGCTGCTTTGGCGTTCTGCATGAGCACACGCAGACGAGGATTGGAATCGGGGTCGGGACCGCCGGCTTTCACAGCGATGGAGATCTCTTTTCCGAGTTTTGTAAAAGTGCGGGCCATATTGCCCCAACGTTTGAGCTTACGGGCTTTCCGGTATTCAAATGCTCTTCCCATATTGGTATTTTCTTTTTATTATTATTTGATGTGATATTTATCTCAGTGATGCGCCCAACTTGTTTTGCAGGTTGGTGATGACACGGCTCATAATATGCTCTATTTGCTTATCGTTGAGTGTCTTGGTTTCATCTTCAAGAAGTAACGATATGGCGTATGACTTTTTGCCTTCGGGCAAGTTTTTCCCTTCGTACACGTCGAAGAGGGTGACCTCCTTGATGAGTTTCTTCTCGGCTTCGAAGGCGGCCTTCTCTACTTGGGCAAAAGTGATTTGCTTGTCGAGCAACAGCGCCAAGTCGCGTTTTACGCTCGGGAACTTGGGTATGTCGGTAAAGGTAACCTTTTTCCCGGCCAGTCGCATGAGAAGCGACCAGTGCAAGTCGGCAAAGCATACCTCGGCATCGATGTCGAAACGGTGCAATACTTTGCCCGAGACGATACCCAGGCGAGCGACTTCTTTCCCGTCGCGCGTGGTAACCGACAGGGCGGCCGAGAAGAGTTCGTCGGCAGTCTGTGTCATGAGCAGGCGTCCGCTCTCCACGCCAAGGCGGGTGAAGATATTCTCGACATAGGCTTTCAACTCGAAGACATTGGTCTTCTCATCGGCATGCGCCCAATTTCCCGAAACGCGGTGTCCGGTAATCCACAGGCCAAGGTGCAGCGATTCGCTGTAAGGGTTGAGTATCTTTTGCGAAGCATCGGCCTCGGGATTGAATGAGTAGCAGTTGCCAAACTCAAAGAGATGCAGGTCGGGACGACGGCGATTGACGTTGCGGGCAATGCTTTCCAAACCGCCGAAGAGGAGGGTCTGGCGCAAGACGCTCAGGTCGGCGCTCAGCGGGTTCATCAGTTTCACGCAATGGCTCTCGGGGTAACTTTCCAGCGATGTGTAATAGGACGACTTGGTCAACGAGTTGTTCATGATTTCGTTGAACCCGCAACCCACGAGTTGCTCGGCCACCAAGTTTTGGAGCTGGAAACTGCTGTCGGTATCGGTTTTATAGGAAAGGTTGGAGTGTACCGTATCGGTAAACTCCACATTGTTGTATCCGTAGATGCGGAGTATGTCTTCGATGACATCGACGTCGCGACGCACATCGACACGATAGGTGGGAACGAGCAACGACAAGACGCCGTCTTTTTCTTCTACGATTTCGATTTCGAGCGAAGCGAGTATGCTCTTGACCGTATCGCAGGGAATGGTTTTCCCTATGAGGGTATTGATGCGGTCGTAGCTGAGGGTCACGGGATAATTGGAGATGGGCTGCGGATAGACATCGACGATGTCGCCCACGATTTCTCCGCCGGCCAACTCTTTCACCAGCATGGCGGCACGTTTGAGCACATACACCGTATTGTTGGGGTCGGCACCGCGTTCAAAACGGAACGACGAGTCGGTGCTGAGGCCGTGACGGCGAGCGGTCTTGCGCACCCACATGGGATTGAAATAGGCCGATTCGAGGAAGACGTCGGTCGTCTGCATCGTCACGCCCGATTGCAGGCCGCCAAACACGCCGGCGATGCACATGCCCTCACGCTCGTTACATATCATGAGGTCGTGGTCGGAGAGTTTGCGCTCCACCTCATCGAGGGTGACGAAGGGGGTTCCTTCGTGCAAGGTCTTGACGATGATTTTCTCTCCGGCAATCTGTGACACGTCGAAGCAGTGCATGGGTTGTCCCGTCTCGTGCAAGAGATAATTGGTGATGTCGACAACGTTGTTGATGGGTCGGAGACCGATGGCCAAGAGATGTTTTTTGAGCCATTCGGGACTTTCGGTCACTTTCACGTTGCGTATGGTCAGACCGCTGTATCGGGGACAGGCTTCGCTGTTCTCGACCGTCACCGAAACGGCCTTGCCGGCGGGGTCATCGATTTTGAAATCTTCGACCGAGGGGCGTTTCAGGGTGTAAGCGTACCCGTTCTGTTTGAGCCATGCGGCCAAGTCGCGGGCCACGCCATAGTGCGATGCGGCATCGACCCGGTTGGGGGTAATGTCGACCTCCAATACATAGTCGCTTTCGAGGTTATAGTATTTTTTGGCGGGGGTGCCGGGGGCGACACCGTCGGGCAAGACGATGATGCCATCGTGCGAAGTGCCGATACCGATTTCGTCTTCGGCGCAAATCATGCCATTGCTTTCGACGCCGCGGATTTTCGATTTCTTGATGGTAAAGCTCTCTTCTCCCGCATAGAGTACGGTTCCGATGGTGGCCACGACCACCGTCTGGCCGGCAGCCACATTGGGTGCACCGCAAACGATTTGCGTGGGAAGACCGTCGCCCAAGTCGACCGTCGTGATGTGAAGGTGGTCGGAGTTGGGGTGTTCCTCACAGGTGAGCACTTTTCCTATGACCAGCCCTTCGAGGCCGCCTTTCACGGCTTGCACCTCTTCTACTCCGCCGGTTTCGAGACCTATCGAAGTGAGGGCCGAGGCTACTTCATCGGGGGTAAGGGAAAAATCGAGATAATCTTTCAGCCAATTATAAGAGATATTCATAACGTATGATTTATTTCATTATCAGCGCAAATGCGACCAAGGAAAGAGGCCGGGTCTCTATGATTCCCGAAGAGGCTGCAAAACAGGTTTCGTCCTCTCCGCCAACGCGGTGTTTCCCGTCATTCATTCAGGCTTGCAAAGATAATAAGATTATTTGTTTCTCTGTGTTTTTTTACCGGCTTTTTACCGTACAACCCGTTGGAATGAGGCGGGAATCGGCGTTTCGAAGAGCATGTCGCGACGGGTGATGGGGTGCACGAAACGCAGACGACAGGCATGGAGGGAGAGACGCCCGAGCGGATTGCTCTTGGCGCCATATTTGCGGTCGCCGGCAATGCTGTGACCCAAGTCGGACATGTGCACACGAATCTGGTTTTTGCGGCCGGTGGCCAACTGCAATTCGACGAGCGAATAGCGGCCGTTGGTGGCCAGGACTTCATAACGGGTCAAGGCATATTGGCCGTTTTCCTTATCGTCGGACGAATAGACCTGAAATGCGGCATTCTCTTTGAGATAGGAGGCCACCTCCCCTTTGACGGGTGTAAGCTCGCCCTCGACGACGGCGACATAGCGGCGGTCGAGCACCATATCGTTCCACGAACGTTGCATTTTCTCTTGTATACCCTGACTCTTGGCAAACATCATCAATCCCGAGGTATCCCGGTCGAGACGATGCAAAACAAAGATGCGGTTGGCGGGATTGTCCTGACGCACATAGTCGCTGAGTATGTGATAGGCGGTGTTGGCCTTGACCCTGTCGGTCGAGACCGACAGAAGCCCATAGCCCTTGTCTACGACGATGAGGAATTCGTCTTCATAGACAATGCGCAAACGGGGGTGACGGAACTCCTTGTAACCCCTTGTGTAATTGATGGTAAGCTCATCGCCGACATGCAGCGGGGCATCGAACCGGGTCGTCGGGGTATGGTTCACGGCTATCTGGCGATGCGCCAAATAGGATTTGACCGTCGTTTTGCTGCGGTCGGAAAATATTTCCAACAGATATTCGAGAAGGGGCATATTCTTCTCGACCTTGAACACCTCTATCTTGTCGGGACCGCGACGCCCGCGTGATTTTTTCTTCTCCATAAAATGGTTCTCCTGTCATGCAAAATTTTTCGTTCGGCAGGTCGTGACGCGCCACGGCTTCCGACATGCCCCGCAAAGATACACAAATTAAGGGGAATCCCCGCTCCAAAAGGCGATAATATCACAATGCGCGGCCTAAATCAAGGCCATGAAGTGACACATCGGAAGATTGGTACAGGAAAACACAAGATTTTAAAAAAGTTGTTTTGCCATTACATAAAATCTCGCTACCTTTGTAAAAAATATATAGGCCATCAGTACATATTCACAGGAAACATGAAAGTCAAAATACATAGAGAAGGAAGAAACATTCTCATCGTTCTATTCCTCATTCTACTCATCGTAAATGGGTTACTCTATTATTTTTGTCCTATACACCTTCTCAACCTGATTATCCTCATCGCATCGATAGTCTTTTTTACGCTGGTTCTCAATTTCTTCCGTTCGCCCCGGCGACACTTTCCCGGAGAAACCCGCAACACGGTGGTGGCTCCGGCCGATGGGACCGTCGTTGTGACCGAAGAGGTGATGGAAAATGAATATTTCCACGAGAAACGCATGCAAGTCTCGATATTCATGAATTTGGTCAACGTGCATGCCAACTGGACTCCCGTGAACGGCACCGTCATGCATGTAAGCCACCAAAACGGCCGCTACATGGCCGCGTGGTTGCCCAAGTCGAGTACCGAAAACGAACGTTCGACCATCGTCATCAAAGCCGAGAACGGACAAGAAATTCTCATGCGTCAAATCGCCGGTGCCTTGGCCCGACGCATCGTCACCTATGCCGAACCGGGTGAGGCGTGCCAAATCGACGAGCACATCGGGTTTATCAAATTCGGTTCGAGAGTAGACCTTTATCTTCCGCTCGATGCCGAAATACTGGTGAAACTCAACGACAAAACCGTGGGCAACATCACACAAGTGGCTCGCCTGCACTCGTGATGTTCCTGGCCATAACAACAACCTTCAACGCATAAACACCATGAAACGGCTTTCGTCATACATACCCAATGTCATTACCTGCTGCAATCTCTTGGCCGGCTGTCTGGCTTGTATCTTTGCCTTGAAAAGCGCTTTTGAGACAGCCTCCGCCTGCATCATCATTGCTGCCGTATGCGATTTTCTCGACGGGTTGTCGGCCCGCCTGCTCCACGCCTACTCTCCCATGGGCAAAGAACTCGACTCCCTCTCCGACCTCGTAAGTTTCGGATTGGCACCGGGTCTCATGATTTACACGTTGCTGAGCGACTACTTGCTCCTCCCCTACGGAAACTTCTCGAACCTGGCCTACATCGCTTTACTGATACCGGTTGCCGGCGGATTGCGTCTGGCCAAATTCAATATCGACGACCGGCAGAGCACCTCATTTATCGGGCTACCCATTCCGGCCAATGCGCTCTTTTGGATAGGCGTCTGCTTTGCCGATACGCGCAACTGGCACCCGGGCATCATTTTGGGGCTGATACTTCTCTTCTCATTCCTCATGGTATCGAATCTCCCCATGTTCTCTCTGAAAGCGTCGAACTTGTCGTGGAGCGACAATAAATTGCGTTATATCCTGGTCATCACGGCACTGGGACTCATCATTTGGCTCGGCCCCACCGGTCTGGCAGGAGCCATCATCGCCTACATACTCCTTTCGCTGGCAGCCTTGCTGGGGAAAAGATAAAAGGTTTTTTATCATCGTTTTAGATAATATATATCTACCGATGTGAATGTTGTCGTATCTTTACGACCTCTTTCTCATACCAAAAAATTCAAAAACCAAGAAATGTTCATATTCCAATTTATAATCTTTATCGGATTTATCCTGTTGCTCGTGGTACTTGGATTTGTATTCCGCATCATGAGCGCATTCGGCGGACGGGCCCGATACCGGTCGTTCAGCACCCATCGACAGGAAGAGAATGGCTCACAGGCTCACTCATACACCGAAGATGCCGAGCCGAAAAAGCGGCGCAAGAAAAAAATCTTCGACCAGTCTGTCGGCGAATATGTCGACTTCGAAGAAATCAAAGACAAATAAACTGTTCTTATCCTGTTTTACACACAAGAAGGCCACGCAAGACATGCGTGGCCTTCTTGGTTATCTATTAAAACGCTAAAAGGGGAAAAGCAAAGGCAAGACAAATATCATAACGATACCGAGAATCAGTTGCAGGGGTAATCCCACCTTGACATAATCCATAAACGTGTATTTACCGGCCGACATCACCAAGGCATTGGGCGGCGTGGAAAAGGGCGAAGCAAAACACATGCTCGCGGCCACGGTAACGGCAAACAGATAGGGATAAGGGCTCACCCCGAGACTTAGCGCCGATTGCATGGCGATAGGAGCCATCAGCACAGCCGTAGCCGTGTTGCTGATAAACATCGTCATCAACGATGTGGTGAAATAGATTCCGGCCAACAAAGCCAACGACCCGTAATCGCCCAAACCTGAAACGAGAGCCGTGGAGATAGCCGCCGAAGCTCCGGTCTTTTCGAGAGCCACCGACATGGGCATCATGGCCGCAATGAGCACAATGCTCTCCCAGTTGATGATGCGATAGGCATCATCGGCATTGCGCAGGCAGCCGGTAAAGACCATAAGCACAGCAGCAATGATGACAGCCATCACCGATGGCACCCACTCGAAAATCATCGCCAAAATCATGAGCACCATAATAAGTGCCGCCACGGGAGCCTTGCGGTCGATGGTCTCTTTCGAGACCTGCTCGAGAGGCTGTCCCAGCACCACCCAATCATTCTGCTCCCGACTCATGCGGGCAATGTCTTTCCACTCACCCTGCACGAGCAATGCATCGCCGCGACGCATCGAGAAGTCGCGCAAATCGTGCAGGTAATAGGTATCATTGCGCTGTATGCCCAGGATATTGATATTAAATTTCTCCCGGAAACCGCAATCACGCACGGTGACATTGTGTAAAGAGGAGTTGTGCAACAAAAGCACCTCGGCAATTCCTATTTTGTCCGACTCGGAAGAACTATTCAAGGCATCGAGCTGACAAAGGGCATTTTCCTCGGCCATCCGGGTTACCCGGTCGGCATCACCCGACAAGTAGAGTATATCGCCCCCCTGTATCACGGTATGCGGCCCGGCGGTTATATGATCGTAGATGTTACTGAACAGGGAGCGGTTCGATGTTATCTTGCGCCGTATCTCCATGACACTCACTCCATAACGGTTCGGGACATCGAGTGTCTGCAACATTTTTCCGCAACAAGGGGCATCGGCGGGGACCTGCACTCTGAACAGCCGCTGTTCGAGACGGTACTCCCGCAAAAGGTCTTCGGTCGAAGGGTGCGATTTCTTCTCATCTTCGGTGTGTCGCACCTTGTTGGACAGGAACCATTTCGACAAGGGTATCAAGACGATGATTCCAACGGCGATGCATACAAGGCCCACCGGAGTAAAGGAGAAAAACGAGAGAGGCTCCCATCCGGCATCGACAAGCGTTTCTTGAATCACAAGGTTGGGCGGCGTACCGATGAGGGTAAGCATCCCCCCCATGCTGCTGGCAAAAGCAAGCGGCATGAGCAATCGCGAAGGCGACATGTTGGCGCTGTTGGCCAAGCTCACCACAATGGGTAACATAAGTGCCACCGTCCCGGTGTTGCTCACAAAAGCCCCTACAAATGAGGTGACCACCATGACAAGGATAAAAAGGAGAAACTGGTTCTGCCCCGCCGTGCGCATGATGCGGCCACTGACCATCTTGGCCAGACCCGTCTGAAAGATGGCTCCTCCCACGACAAAAAGGCCAATCATCATGATGACGACACTGTTTGAAAATCCACTCAATGCCTCGGCCGGCGTGAGGATTCCGCACAACACCAGCAACACGAGAGAACAGAGTGCGATGAGATCGGAACGAATTTTCCCAATCATGAAAAAGATGGCCGACAAGACCAGTATAACAATCGTTGCTATCATATTTTCAGCGTTTAAGGATAGCAAAGATAGCATTTTTTCGAGAAGTACCAAGAAAGACAAGGGCGGGGAAGATAAAAGTTATCTTTCCCGCCCTTGTCTTCAAAACCGTCCAAACGACAGATAACCAGTCATAAAACGTAACGTTGGAGAAAGCGGAAAATCTCTTCGAGCGCCTCCTCGGCAAAGACATCGGGCAGGTCGGGAATCTCTTCCTGTCGGCACGTCACACAATGTTGGAACATGTGATTGAGCCCCGGAAGTGCCACGGTCCTGTAATGACGGTTTCCCCCAAATGCAGCAAAGAGTAGAGCGATTGCAGATTGGGTCCCGCGGGCACCATGATGTCACAATCACCGTTCAGGGCCAATACCGGCACCTTCACACGGGGGCAACTGCGAGTCGGCATTGATATGCACTCGCGTACCGTCGGAAAGTGTAATGCGGTATTCGCCGCCCCGGGGCACAACGATGGTATGGCTTTCGACCTTCGATTTCGGAGCCACCGAAGAAGAGTACGTTATCGCGCCATCTTCCATCTGTGCCGAAAGCGAATCATCGAGAGCAATCGTCCTTTCACCTTGCCCCGTAAGCGCCAGTTCGGTACCGTTGTCCATGAGGAGAATGGCCTGCGTTGCACCGGGTGTTACTTCGCTAAGGGTAAAACCGGGGACCTCGGGCTCCTCTTTCTGTGCGAACCAAATCGATAACGCCACAAAGGGCAGAACGACAGCGGCGTAATAAATGACCCGACGGGGTGTCACCCGGCCGATGCGCCGACGAACCGAACGCACGAAACGATGTTTGGCGTTTTCAGAATCCACCGCCGCATAACGACGATATTTCAAGACAAAATCGTTGCGTTCCTGCAACGAACGAAGCCGAGCTTCACGCTCGGGCGATTGTCCAACCCAGCGACGCAGCACGCCGGCTTCTTCTTCGGATAGGGTACCTGAGAGGTATTTGGCTATAAGCCGCTCGATATATTCCATATATACATTTGTTATCCTCTTTCATTATAAAGACAACAAATGACAGCAATCGAGGTACATAAAATTCAAAAAAATATTATTTATTGTATCGATTTATCAAAAAGACAGAAAATCGTTATCGAAACGAATCTTAATGGAGGTTGATGATTTCAAAAAAGCAGATATTCCCGCTACAAACGGCCAAAGATGTCAGCAACGCCTTGTCGAGATTCCCACGGATAAATGCCATGGCCCGTTTTTTCTGAGTCTTTACCGTCTCGATAGAAAGTTGCAACATATCGGCAATCTCATCGTTTTTCCTCCCTCCATATATAATAGGAATACCTCGCGGCAACGTTGTGGCAGGCGGTCGATAAGGTCAAACAGGTGACGATAGATTTCTTCCTCGTTGACCGACTCTTCTTCAACAGGAGAATAAGTCTGCGAAAGGTACTCCATATATTTCTCGGCGACACCCTCGTGTTTGAGATAATTGAGCGAGGCATTGCGCACCGCATTGTAGAGATAGGCGTTGAACGTCGACAAGGAAGTAAAGGTCATGCGGTTTTCCCAAAGGTTGATGATGAGTTCCTGCACCAGATCTTCACCCACATCACCATCTTCGATGAAATTGGCGGCATACACGACCAGTGTACGGTAATAGCGGTCATAGATTTCTTTGAAAGCCTCTATTTCCCGCGCATTAATTCTCTCTATAAATTTTTCGCTTGCCACCTATACCAATTTTCATCTGAACGGGCAAAGATATAATAAATATTTAATATATCATCGCAATCCCTTGTAATCACGATTTTCCTCTTCTCAAATATTACAATCTATCACATTTTGCAAAGAGTAAAATCCCGTTTGGCACGCTTGCCGGGAGAATACACCTCGACAGACAAAAAACAGCCCCAAAGGGGAAAATGAAAAAACAAGTTGCCCCCCAAAACAGTGGCACAAGAAAGAATCGAAACATTCACACAACAAAAAAGGGAGACCTTCAAAGTCTCCCTTCGTGTGGTCCCACTTGGGCTTGAACCAAGGACCCCCTGATTATGAGTCAGATGCTCTAACCAACTGAGCTATAGGACCGTTTTCCGTCTTTGAGAAGCGGCTCCACAAGGAGGCTTCCGGAAAAGCGATGCAATATTACGACATTTTTCTGACACGACAAAATTATTTGTCAGCTTTTTTGCCCTACACAACTCCGTCGCAACGCGACCATTCTCCTCTCAGTACCATTTTGTAAAAGGCTGTGAATTTGCGAAGGGCTATCAATCAGCAAGAAAGAGAAAAATAAACGTTAATATGCAACGAAAAAATATTCAGATAATAAAGAATGTTGTACTTTTGTTTTCGATTTCAATCAAGCGATGCAAATAATCGATTACGCACAACATTTTCACCCCGACGCCATGGTTGCGACCATCGGTTTTTTCGACGGCGTGCACTCGGGTCATAAATCTCTTATTACCGATGTGCGTCGTACGGCCGAAACAAATGGCTTGGCATCGGGCATCGTCACATTCAAGAATCACCCCAAAACCGTACTGACGGGGCAAACCATGCCGCTGATTACATCGACCGAGGAGCGTCTCGAACGCCTTGCCGCGACGGGTATCGACTATTGTGTATTGCTTGAATTCACCCCCGAAATGGCTCAAATTTCGGCTCACGACTTTATTGCATTCTTACACGACCGCTACAACATTCGTCATTTGGTCGTGGGCTACGACCACCGTTTCGGTCACAATGCCGACGAGACCTACGACGACTATTGCCGCTATGGTGAAGAGCTGGGCGTGAAACTTTCCCGTTCAACCGCCTGCATGCCCGACGGACACAAGGTGAGTTCCTCCATTATACGCCACCTACTGGGCGAGGGGAACGTGCACGAAGCGGCCCTGCTGCTCTCTTATGACTACATGCTCATGGGACGTGTCGTGGCGGGACAGCAACTGGGTCGTCGCATCGGCTTCCCCACGGCCAACATCGAATGCAACACCACCCCCAAAATCATTCCGGCAAACGGTGTGTACGCGGTAAGGGTATATCTCGAAGACGGCATCGAACGGTGTGGCATGCTGAATATCGGTACCCGCCCCACGGTAGAAGGCTCAGACCATGCCAGGAGCATCGAAGTACACATCTTCGACTTCGACCAATCGATATACGGGCAACAGATAAGAATAGAATTTGTCGACTACTTGCGCCCCGAACGCCGCATGGAAGACATTGAAGCGCTTCGCTACCAGTTGCAGCGGGACAGAGAGGTGGCCCGAGGATTATTGATTTAGGATTCCGACGTCATTGCGTCTAAAAACGAGCAACGCTGCCACTTCATGCAATGGCAGCGTTGCTTGTTCTCTCAGGCAAGGAGTAGCTTGTTACTCTTCGTCCTTGTTGATGGGTATCTCGCGATTGAGACTCTGATCGAGCGATATGAGAGTCTCGGTCGAGACTACACCGGGAATTTGTTGCACATGGTCGTTGATAAGGTGCATGAGATGCTCGTTGTCCCGGGCATATAGTTTGCACAACATCGTGTAGGGACCGGTGGTAAAATGGCATTCGACTACTTCGGGGATTTTTTCGAGTTCGGGCACGACATCTTTATACATCGAGCCTTTTTCGAGACGCACACCGATGTAGGTGCAAGTGCGGTATCCCAAGGTCTTGGGGTTTACATGGTAACCCGAGCCAATGATGACTTTCATGTCGATCATTCGCTGTATGCGTTGATGTATGGCAGCTCGTGAAACGCCGCATTTGGCAGCAACATCTTTCGACGGGATACGAGCATTTTGCATGATGATTTCAAGAATTTGACGATCGAGGTTGTCTATCTTTTCCATATTATATCGTGTTTTTTATCGTCGAGAATATCATTATGACAACAAATATAACTATTTTTCTACAATTATCACGCTAATGGGTAAAAAATATCGACATTTTTTCAAGGGCATATCTGTTCCTTACTGAATGAAGCGAAAAAAATCCCGGAATTGATTTCCGGGATTTTTGGGAGATATGGGTGGGGTTAATTATTTCTCGATGTTGAGCAATTCTACGTCGAATATCATGACGGCATTGGGGGGAACGCTGCCGCGACCACGCACGCCATAACCCAACTCGGCGGGAATGTAGATGGTGTATTTGGCACCGGGCGACATGAGCATAAGTGCTTCATTGAAACCGGGAACCATCTGCCCCACTACCATGCGCACATTGTCACTGGCATCGAATTTGGCACCGTCGACAAGCGTACCTTTGTAGTTGACCTTTACACGACTACCTTGTTTGGGAGTATCACCCTTACCGGCTTTTACCACCTTATAGAGGAGTCCGCTCTCGGTGGCAACGACACCTTCTTCTTTGGCTTTTTGGGCCAGGAAGGCTTCTCCATCGGCTTTGTTCTGAATGGCCTCGGGCGAAGAGGCTATCTTTTTGGTTTCAGCGGCCACGGCGATGGAACGATAAGCCACCTGTGCGTTCATGGGTGTCATCAAAATCGTCGAATCGTTGTTCAAAGCAGCACAGAAGGCCGCGAGATAAACATCTTTGTCGACCGTGATGCCGAGTTGTTCCGACATTTGTTTGAGTTGCTGTTTGATACCCGAGGCAAACGAGAAACCTACTTCATAAGAGAAAGCTGTGCTGTCGCTATAAAGGGCTTTCTTGGCTCCTTTCATAAATTGGTCGATGTCGACGGGTTGTCCCAAGTTCTTGATACCGTTGTTGACATCGTTACCCGTGAGCACACCGACCGCATAGACCAGCGAGTCGGAAGCATTGGTCAATTCGCTTACGGGTTTGATGTTGTCGCAAGAGGTAAGAGAGACGGCCGTCAGTCCCAAGGCGGCCATCAGACAAATTGCAGTTTTTTTCATTGTTCTTGTATATTAAAGTATTTTTATGAGTTCTACTTCGAAGATGAGAGCGGCGTTGGGACCTATTTTGTCACCGGCGCCATGCTGGCCATAGGCCAAATCCGAGGGTATGAAGAGTTTCCATTTCGAGCCTTCGGGCATCAGTTGCAACGCTTCGACCCAACCGGCAATAACCTGGTTCACGCCAAACACGGCCGGGGTGCCGCGTTGCACCGAGCTGTCGAACACCGTACCGTCGATAAGCGTACCATGATAGTGGCATTGTACTTTATCGGTCGCTGCCGGACGACGGCCATGGCCTTCTTTGAGTATTTCATATTGCAATCCGCTGGGCAAGGTCACCACACCGGGGCGTTTCTTGTTTTCGGCCAAGAAGGCTTCGCCGGCTGCACGGTTTTTCTCGACGAGTTCTTGCTGCAAACGGGTGAAATATTCGTTAATGACTTGCTTTGCCTCATCATAAGACATTTCAGGGTGTGCACCTTCATACACGGCTTGCACTCCGCGGGCAAAATCTTCTACGGTCAAGGTTTCAATGCCGGAAGCCTTGAAGTTATTGCCCATACTCAGGCCCAAGGCATAGCTCAACTTATCCATATATTTTTCTTTTTGTTACAAAACGACACAAAAAAATTTCTTCTCTCGGAAGAAACTCTGGCGAAGATAGAACTTTTATTACAGAATTTCTCTTTTTTGATGCAAAAAAAACATTAATTTTGCCATAATCGGGAGGGAATATTCCTCTGTCGACCTCTTTATTTCAAAACAGGAATTGGAACAATGGCTAATAAAAAACGACTGGTAGTGCTCACCGGTGCCGGAATGAGTGCCGAGAGCGGTCTCGCCGTGTTTCGCGGCAGCAACGGATTGTGGTCGGGGTACCGCATCGAAGAGGTGGCAACGCCCGAAGGGTGGGCCGCAAATCCGCAACAGGTGCTCGATTTCTATAATGCCCGTCGCCGCGAGCTCCTCTCGGTAAAACCCAACGAGGGACATATCGGACTGGCGGCTCTCGAAAAAGATTTCGACGTGTGCATCATCACACAGAATGTCGACAACCTGCACGAACAGGGTGGCAGTTCACACATCATACACCTGCATGGTGAACTGATGAAAGTCCGCTCGACCTGCGACGAGAACCTCATCTACGATGTTACACCCGACCACCTCGACACCCGCCTCGGAGACCTGTGCGAAAAAGGCTCGCAACTGCGTCCGCATATCGTGTGGTTTGGGGAAGCCGTTCCCCTTATCGAACCGGCCATCGAAGAGGTGGAACAAGCCGACATTTTTGCCGTCATCGGCACCTCGCTGAATGTGTACCCGGCGGCAGGACTCCTGCGTTACGTCCCGAAGGGCGTCCCGGTTTTTCTCATCGACCCCAATCCGGTAAACGACACGAGCGGACGGGTGACCCAGGTGATACAAAAAGGTGCCAGCGAAGGGGTGAAAATCATGACCGAAGCCTTGAAAGCGTATTTATAACCGACAGAATATCGGGCATCTCGACGTCAGGGTGGCATGAGCCAAGGGGGCGCTTGTATCATTTTCAGCCAAAACGTCAAGCCGTCGAGGTATTCCGCCTTTGAGGACAAGCGGGCGACTCAAAAATATGAGTCGCCCGCTTGTTGCATGGAGCGTTTAACTGCCCAAGGTACAAAACCGCAAGATTGGGAGGTTATCACCCTTTGGTGTTTGCGGTCGCAAAGATTCGCGACACATAGGGCAGGCAAATATAAAGTGCCGAATGCCAATATTCCCACACATGGCCGCCATCGCGCACCCTGAACTGGCAAGGTACTCCGGCATCGCGCATGGCCTGATAGAACTCTATGTTGCGGTCGAGCAGGAAATCATCGTCGCCGCAATCGACAAACCAGGAGACAGTTCGTAAGGTATCGAGCGTGGACTTTTGGGCTTCCCGGACGTAACGAGTGCAATCGTGGTCGATGACCGACTGCGTGAGAATGGCCATCTTATCGTCGGGTGTGCGAGGTTTTATCATGCCCCGTTGAGGTATCGACATCAGGGCACTCATGGCATACACGGCGCAGAACTTGTCGCCGTGACGCTGGGCATAAGAGACCGCACCTCCCCCACCCATGGAGAGGCCGGCTATGGCGCGGCGGGCCTTGTCGCCGACAATGCGGTAACGTGATTCGACAGCCGGCAGGAACTCGGTAAAAAAGAATGTTTCGTAGGACCAGCCCGGCATATCGAAATAGCCATTCCAGGCGGTCTCGATGTTTCCCCCGGCTTCGGGCGAGATAATAATCATGTCACAGACGGTACCGCCTGCCACCAGAAGGTCCATGACTTCACGCAGATGAGCACGCCGGGGCCACATCGTGTGGGTATCGCTCAACCCGTGCAGGAGATAGAGCACGGGATAATCGCGGGTCGACCGGTCATATCCCGCCGGCAGGTAGACCGAATACCGACGATAATCTTGCAGCACGTCGCTGTAAATCGAATCTTCGACGATGCGGCCCGACTTGGGTTGAGAATGAACCGCGGCGATACCGGCACACGTCAGAAAGAGCAAAAGGGAAAAAATTCTTTTCATGTCGATAAGGTTAAAAAAAATGCGGGAGGCGTCGCATGCGACGTCTCCCGCGGAAATAGGATTGGTTACTACATTCTTGTCGCATCAGAACCAACGCACATAGGCGAAGTCTTGACGGTGAGGCAGATCGGCATTCTTGGGGAAGAGACGGAATGCATATTTGAAGATTCCGGCCACATTGACCTCGTAGTTCAATTCATAGGTTACCAAGTCTCCTACGGTCTTCACCTCTTTCATTTCGGTCACGATATAAGGCTGTTGTTGACCGTCGATGACTTGGGAAACGACCAGTTCCACACCGAGACAATCGGGCAATCCTTTGCGGTCGATGGTTACCGATATATCGTAAGACCCACCGGCACACGACTTGTAAAGGAGGTCTTCGGGAAGATTGATCTCTTTTATCTCGATTTCGTCCCATTTGTCGACGACCATCTGTTTCCAAGCAGCAATTTCCTTGGCTTTTTTGTAATTGTCGGCCATGAGGAGTTTCGAGCGTTTAGCCTCTTTGCTGTAAAAGCGTTCGATGTAATCTTCGAGCATACGATTCATCGTAAACTCGGGTGCAATCTGGGCAATCGAGTTTTTGATATATTGTATCCACTCGGGCGAATAGCCTTTGCTGTTCTTGGCAAAATAGAGGGGAACAATCTCATTTTCGAGCATGGCGTAGATGGTTGCCGCATCGAGTTGGTCCTGGTTGCTTTGTTCCTGGAAAGTGCGTTTTGCGGTCAAAGCCCAACCGGCACCCTCCTTGTATCCTTCATACCACCAGCCATCGAGCACCGAGAAATTGAGCACACCGTTCATTTCGGCCTTTTCGCCCGACGTTCCGGAGGCTTCGAGAGGACGGGTCGGGGTATTCAACCAAATATCCACACCCGAAACCAAACGCTTGGCCACTTTCATGTCGTAGTTTTCCAAGAAAATAATCTTTCCGAGGAATTCGGGACGGCGTGAAATCTCGACAATGCGTTTGATAAGGTCTTGTCCTGCGCCATCGGCGGGGTGAGCTTTTCCCGAGAAAATAAATTGAACGGGATATTGGGGATTGTTGACAATCTTCGAAAGCCGTTCGAGGTCGGTAAAGAGAAGATGGGCGCGCTTGTAGGTGGCAAAACGACGGGCAAAGCCGATGAGAAGGGCATTGGGATTGATGCGTTCGAGAATCGAAACGACACGCGAGGGATCGCCTTGGTTCTTAATCCAGTTATCGCGGAACTCGTTGCGCACGAAGCTGATGAGTTTGTTTTTCATCATCTGACGCATATTCCAAATCTCTTCATCGGGCACATCATAGATTTTCTGCCACAGCGAACGGTCATTCTGACGGGTAAGGAAGTCGGCTCCGAGGCGTTTTACATAGAACTCTTTCCATTCCGAAGCGGCCCATGTGGGCATGTGCACACCATTGGTAACGTAACTTACATGCAACTCGTCGGGAGAATAGCCTTTCCAGATGGGTTGGAACATGCGTTGCGACACCTTGCCGTGGAGCCAGCTCACACCGTTGACTTCCTGACAGGTATTGCAAGCAAAGACACTCATGCAGAATTTTTCGCCCGAGCCGGGGTTCTCACGTCCCAAATCCACCAGTTCTCCGAAACTAATTCCCAGTTTTGCAGGGAATTCGCCCATATATTTGCCAAAGAGCGACTCATCGAAATAGTCGTGGCCGGCGGGCACAGGGGTGTGCACGGTATAAAGCGACGAAGCGCGTACCACTTCCAGGGCCTCTGCAAAGGAGAGTTTCTCCTCTTGAATATAGTCGACGAGACGTTGTACGTTGATGAGAGCAGCGTGGCCTTCGTTGCAGTGATAAACATCTTTCTTGATACCCAAGCGTTTGAGCATGAGAATACCGCCTATGCCGAGCAAATACTCTTGTTTCATGCGGTTTTCCCAGTCGCCACCGTAAAGCTGATAGGTGATGGAACGGTCATACTCGCTGTTGAGTTCCAAATCGGTATCCATGAGGTAGAGCGACACTCGACCCACATTTACACGCCAAATGTTGGCATAGACAACACGGCCGGGATAGGGTACTTCGAGAATAATGGGGTGACCGTTTTCATCGACAACCTGTTCGATGGGGAGCTGGTTGAAGTTTTGGGCTTCGTAGTTGGCCAACTGCTGGCCGTCCATGGAGAGGGTCTGGGTGAAATATCCATACCGATAGAGGAAACCGACGGCAACCATGTCGATATTGCTGTCACTGGCCTCTTTGAGGTAGTCTCCGGCCAAGATGCCCAAACCGCCCGAATAGATTTTCAAGACATTGGCCAAACCATACTCCATGCTGAAATATGCAACGGAGGGATGATTGGCAGCGGGTTTTTGGTCGATATATTTACGGAATTTCTCATACTCTGCTTGAATGGTATCCATCATGGCTTTATCGGCCACAATTTCTTCGAGGCGTTCATAGCTGACCCGGTCGAGCATCATCACGGGGTTCCCGTTGACCGATTTCCAAAGTTCCGGATCGATAGATCTAAACATCGAAAGAGCTTCATTGTTCCAAACCCACCAAATATTTCGCGCCATTTCCTGCAAAATATTCAGTTGTGCCGGTACACGCGACTCTACCTTTATGTCCCGCCACACGGGCATGTTGGCATTGCTTACTTGTACTTTCATAAATCTATTATGTTGGTAAATACTTGTTTTATAGGGTTATTTTTCGTCTGTTTCATCATATTCGTCAACAAAAGCCGACTTCCCCGCGCAATCTTCGGCCGCCCGGTTGAGGGCAATGTCGTAGGCTTTGCGGTAATAGTTGATAAAATGGTTCCACTGTGCTTCTGCCGCAGTGTTTTGAGCCGACTGGGCCATGAGCAGACGGGTCGATTTCCCGGCCGTTGCAAGCCACCCTATCGTATCGGAAAGATTCTCGGTGACCTCGACAAAATTGAAATCGGTGCGGTGCAGCACGGCTACGCCTTTCCCTTCGAGGCCATAATTGGCCATGCTCTTTATCCACATGCCGAATCCCGAAAGGTCGGTCGTCACCGTCGGCACTCCGAAGGCAATGCTTTCAAGAGGAGTATAGCCCCACGGTTCGTAATAAGACGGGAATGCCGTGGCATCGAAACCTATCAGTGTATCGTAATAGGAGAAATCGACAATGCCATCATTGCCGGTGAGATAAGAGGGGATAAATATGATTTTGAGTTTTGAGTCGGGTGTTTGAGGGAAACCGCAATAACGTATCTGATTGGAGACCTTGTCGTCGGCCGGATTGTGCAGGGTGTGGGTGATATAAGGCTCGGGCAACGGAGTCGTGTAAGAAGCCCCGCTCTGCAAGCGTTCTTGCAAGTCGGCACGGGGTTCTTTCACCCAAGCAGGCACCATGACAAAGGCAATGATTTCGCGTTCGCCGTTGTAGCGCAGGCGCAAACGGTTGAGGGCATCGACATACATGTCGATACCTTTGTTCTTGAACTCATATCGACCCGACGTGGCAATGAGCATGGCATCGTCGGGAGCCTCATACCCGATAAGCGCCGAAGCGATTTGCAGGAGTTTTTTACGGGCAGCGGCCCTTTTCTCTTCATACCGATGGCCTTTGGGCACAAAGTCGGCCTCGAAACCGTTGGGGGTCACTACGTCGGGGACTTTTTCGAGCAGTTGAGCACATTCGGCAGCCGTCACGTCGCTTACCGTAGTAAAGGCATGCGCAAAATGGGCGGCCTGACGCTCGACCGAATGCTTGGCTTCCATGTTCAGTTCTTCGGCCATCTGCGTGCCATTGTAACCGAACAAGTATCCATAGAGCGGTTTGTTGTTCCCGGCTATCGAACGTCCTATCGACGTGGCATGCGTCGTGAAAACGGTGGCAATGGCAGGCAATACCTTGCGCAGGTAGAGCAATCCCATGCCGGTCTGCCACTCATCGAAATGGGCAACGACCTTATATTTCTCACCACCGATGTAATGGTAATAATGCTCGATGACTTTTGCCGCGGCACAGGCAAACATGCAAGAATCGTCGTAATCGCCGTATGCATGCAGTGATTTCACGCCGAAATCGTTCCACATGTCGGTATAAATGTCATTGCGACGCGAAAAGAGGTCTTGGTAATCGACCAAGATAACGACAGGTTTTCCGGGTATGTTCCAGCGTCCCACACGCACCTTGAACCCTTCGGCCAAGGCTTTTGACTTCCAAGCTTTCAACAACGTGTGTGACTCCGTAAAGAAAGGCGACGGTGTGGTTTTCCACACATCAGGCCCTATGAATATGTTTTTATCCTTATTAATCTTTTGCAGCGTGCGGGCTTTTGTCGACAACACCGTGTAGATACCACCTACCAAATTACAAACCTCCCAGCTAACTTCAAAGAGATAATCGGGATAGAGTTGATCTCGCTCTGTCATAAAAAAATATTAAAAAACTCTTTTTATCCACAAAAGATGTGTGCAAAGATACAACAAAAATTCGAGATTACAGACATTGCACGCTGATATTTGTGCAATTAATCTTGACGAATGAACGAAAAATCGGGAAACAAGCCATCGGCAAAAGCATTTCAAGCCTTGACAAAACAGTTTCCGAATATGTTTTTTTAGCAATTTCAAGAGTATTCTTGCGGGGATTTAACAAAATGAGATTAATTTTGGTTCGAAATAGATCTTTAAAATCGGACCATCCATGAAACGACTCCTTCTATCGACGCTCCTGGCAACTGCCGCGTGGGGAATTTTATCGGCCGAAGAGGCAAAATCGCCGCAACAGGCGCGATTCGGGAACTTTACCTACACGGGCAACGACCCTTACTACGCTTTGCCCGCGGAATTTGACCCGCAACGCCACTACATCAATCCCATACTTGCCGGCACCTATCCCGACCCGAGCATTTGCCGCAAGGGGAACGACTACTACATGGTAAACAGTTCATTCTGTTACTACCCCGGCATTCCCGTATGGCACAGCACCGACTTGGTGAGCTGGGAACAAATAGGCTACGCCCTCGACCGGCCGTCGCAACTCAACATCAAGGACGGCATGGGTACCAATGCCGGCATCTATGCCCCCGACATCAAATACAACCCGCACAACGACACCTTCTACCTGATTGTTACCGACATCGGGGGGAAAGGGAATATCGTCGTCAAGACAAAAGACCCGGCCCAAGGGTGGAGCGACCCGATACGCATTCGCGAGGTGGGCGGCATCGACCCCTCCTTCCTTTTCGACACCGACGGGAAATGTTACATCGTCAACAACCAGGGTCCGGCATATCCGCCCGAGTATGACGGGCACTGCGCCATCTGGATTCGCGAATACGACACCGCGACCGACAAGGTCTGCGGCCCGGCCACGGTACTCGTCGACAAAGGGGTGCACCCCGAAGAGCGCCCCATCTGGATCGAAGGCCCCCACCTCTACCACATCGGCGACACCTATTATCTGATGGCCGCCGAGGGAGGTACCGGCCCCCAACATTCCGAGGTGATATTCTCATCGGACAGACCCACTGGGCCTTTTACCCCCTGCCCCGTCAATCCCATTCTCACCCAGCGCGACCTGCCCGATGACCGGACGTTCCCCATCACCTGCACCGGACATGCCGACCTGGTGGAGACTCCCGACGGTGAATGGTGGGCCGTATTTCTCGGCGTGCTCCCCTATGACCGGTATCACGACAACACCGGCCGCAACACCTTCCTGCTCCCGGTCGAATGGAACGACGAGCAACCGATCATTCTGCCGAAGGGTGAACGTGTCCCCACCATCGGAGAGAAACAGAACGAAGGGAAAGGCCGGCTGCTGACGGGGAATTTCTCTTATACCGACGATTTCGACTCCGAGTCCATCGACATGAAATGGATTACCCTGCGCACCCCGCAAACGACTTGGTGGGAACAAACCGGCGGGACAATGCGCCTTACCCCCCGCCCCATCGCCCTGACCGACAAAAAACAGCCATCGTTCCTCTGCCGTTGGGCCCAGCATGCCCATTACACGGCATCGACCTGCGTCGACTTCACGCCTCAAAATGCAGGCGAACTGGCCGGCATAGCCGTTTTCCAGGACGAGAAAGGGCACTATATCCTGGGCAAGGGCATGACCCGCAAAGGTGATTGCGAACTGGTCGTGATACGCAGCGACAAAGAGGGTTCCCAAGTGGTGGCGAGACAACCGCTCGACCGCAAATGGCAAAAAGGAAAAATCTGGTTGAAAATCGAATGCCACGGTGCGTCCTACACATTTGCCTACTCCCGCAACGGAAAGAAATGGGCCACCTTGGGTACCCCGCAAGAGGGTCACATCATCACCACCCAATATGCGGGAGGGTTTACCGGCTCGGCCATAGGGCTTTATGCCACAACGGCCGAAAAGGCTCTCTAAACTTTCCCCCACCGATAAAAGAAAGCGCTTTGGCGAAAAATCGCCAAAGCGCTTTCTTGATAACGGGCTCAACGCAGGAATCAGAGCACCAAATCGAGTGTGGTCTCTCTGTCGACGCGTATGATATAATAGCCCGAAGGCAATTCAAAACTGTGTGTCGTCCCGGCAGAAACCGCGTTGTAGACGGCGACACCTGCCAACGAGAATACTTCGATTTGGGCACCGGCATTCAAGCCGCTGAGGGTCACGGTACCTTGACTCACGGCCACGACAATCGCCGACTTCTGCTGCTCGGTCGCAGGAACACCGCCACTCAGGTCGAAACGTCCTTCGGAATCGGCAATTCTGAAACGGCGCACGGTCAATTCACCCGAGGTGAGCGTCGGTGCCGAAATCTTCACGAAACGTGTCTCGGCATTGAGCAACAGGTGCCCGTCGAAGGGGAAATCATCGGCAGTGAGTATGCGAATGGTGCGCCAACCGGGAGCGATGTCGCAGTTGCGCGATTCCTGTATCTTAAATTCGACATTGCCTCCGCCCGAATACTCGACATTCAGGTCGAACGCTGCCGAACGTCCGTCGAAATAGGTCATGATTTTGTCCGACGTCTTATTCATCACAGCGACATTTCCGTCTGTCTCGCCCGACACTTGTACCCAGTGGGGGTAATCATTCTGCGACGTTTGCACCAAACCGCCCACGGTCTCGAAGGGAGCCACCTGCGTGAAGGGGGCAAAATCGAGCGGCAGCGAAGCGGCAGCCTTGCCGTAGTGGGTTTCACCCTCGGACTTGGCGACCGGGAAGTCACAGGTGGAGAAAGCAAGCTCGCCCGTAAATGATTTCTCTCCGGCATAATCGGTCAGAGCACCTTCGGGGAAAGAAAGCACATACGACGTATTGACGTCCAAAGCCGAATATTTGAGGGTCAACGAAGTTCCCGAAGCCGACACCTCTACATTCTCGTATTGCTCACCACTGAAAACGGCTCCACCATGATATACCACTACCTGATTGAAGGTAAACGTCATGGCTCCGTCGGCATAGCTGATGGCCGCGGTGTCGGGCCAAGCCTCAACGGCAATGGGGTCGGCAACCACTTCGGGTATATACTGCTCGATGAGAATGTCGTTGATATTGAACTTAATGGCGTTGGCATCGATTTTGAACGTCACTTCGGAATCGTCCATGTGGATATATTGGAACTTATATATTCTCTTTTTGTTTCCAAGCGTGAACGATGCCACATTGCTTTCCACACCATCGACAATGGTATTGAGCTTGAACGTTTTCGATTTCGTTTCGGGATTTCCCGCCCATATCGTTATGACACAAGGGCCGCTGACCCGGGGTAATTGCAGGTAACCGCCCGATGAAGTGGAATAAAACTGGACACAGCGGTCGGTGGCTCCGGCATCGGCTCCGGTGGCCGGGCCGTAATCTTTGGACATGTCGGCCGAATTGTTAGCCGCACTCATGGCCACGACGCGAATGGTGTTGCTGCCCGAACCGAACTTCATATCGCCAATGGTTTTTGTCGTATTTTTCCCGTTGATAATATTCGTGTTATCGGATATGGAACCATAGGCGTTTTTCCAAGCCTCGGGTTGTGTATTGAAATCGGTATAAAACAAGATGCCACCCTCGACCGCCTTAAATGTCCACACCGTACCGGTTGTCGTGCCCTCATCATTTGTGGCATCGATCCGCCAGTAGTAGGTGGTACCCGCCTCGACTTGTCCGTAATTATATGTTGTTGACGTGAGGCCGGTTGCCAACTGTTGCATGTTATCGGCCGAGGTACCGGCATAAACGGCATAGGTCACTTGTCCATAATAAGGTTTTGTGGCATTCTCCCAGGAAAACACCACCTCATTAGCAGCTCCGACCTCGGCATCGATTGCCGGGGTCGGATTCTCTGAGAGTTTGGGTGCCGAAGGGTCGCCGATGGTCTCGGTGGTCAGCACCGACGAATGGGGCGACTCTATCCCTTCTCCATTATATGCCCGCACGCGAAAATAGTAAACGGTTTCGGGGTTAAGCCCTGTGGCCGTGCAAGTAGTCACATCGGCTCCTACCCGGCCGGCCTCGGTAAAGGATTTGTTGTCGGTCGATACTTCGACGATAAAACCGGTTTCGTCATCGGAGTTGTCGATCCAGGAAAGAGAAATCGATTCTTTCTTTTGCTCCGTCACTTTCAGACCCGACGGCGATTTGACATAAGGATAAGCCGAAGTGATGGAGAAAGAGTAATTCTCGATATTGGCATAGCCGTTGGCCGCAATGGCAGCGGCATCACTGGCATCGTTCGGATTCAACCCGTTGGCTTCTTCCCACTCGTCGGGAATACCGTCACCGTCGCTGTCGAGCGGTTTGTAACCGCCATAGAGCGTACCGGTACCGCCATGGGGCAGGTCTTTCTCGGAACTGATGCCATTGGTCGAGCCTTTCGTCCCGAACGACGAGAGTTCGTCTATCAAATATTGGTCGACCTCATCACGCACCGGCAAGCAAGGCCCTACGCTGTCGATAATCCAATGGAGCGCCTCCTCGGCCGTCATCATGCCGACAATCGTCGGGTGTGCCTTGGGACGGGTAGTGATGCCGTCGAACGTTTCCAAGTCATATACACGCGAACTGCCCGACGACGTATATTCGGCCTCGGTCACTTCACGACCGTTGGCCACGCCGTCCTTGTCGGTATCGTAGTAGTTACCGGCCGCATAATATTTGAAGTTGGAGTTACCGCGGGTAAACGGAGCGGTTCCGTTCCACGGACCTTTCATGAAATAGTTGTTCTCGATATGTGCCCAAGAGGGTCCTTCGCTGTCGCCCATGATGTAGCAACCGCCACCACCCCAGTTATAAACGACATTGTTGACAAACTGGTTGAGACCTTTGACTTTGGGATTACGGGTCTTGTTTTCGATATAGAGGTTACGGTAGAGGGTAACGCCACCTTCGGTCTGTATCAATCCGCCGCAGGAGTGCGATTGCAGACCTTGACCGATGATGGAGTTTTGTATCGTGATGTCGCTCGGCATCGTACCCTTGTTGTCCCAACTTATCGAGAAGCATTCGTCGCGGCCCCATAACGCAGAGAGGTGATCGAATATCATATTTTGGCCGTTGGCCACGCCACAAGCGTCTTTGCCGCTTGTACCGCCGGCCCCCATGCGGAAACGCATATAGCGCACAATGATATTGTCGGCACCCGAGAACGAAACCCGATCGCCATACACCTGCACGCCTTCACCGGGAGCGGTCTGCCCCAAAACGGTAAGGTCGGATGAGAAAACAAGTGCCGATTGCAAATGAATGACACCCGAGACGTCAAAGACGATAATGCGGTTGGGCTTGCTGACGGCATCGCGCAAAGAGCCTGTGCCGCTGTCGTTGAGATTGGTTACATGGTAGATGGTTCCCCCGCGTCCGCCAGTGGCAAAGCGGCCGAACCCCTCTGCTCCGGGAAAGGCCAAAAGCCCTTCGGCATAAGCGGGAACCGAAACAAACAGGCTCAACAAAAGAGCCCATAGAAAGGTAACTTTTTTCATGGTAAGTGTTCGATAAATTTATTGGTTAACTAATACTATGAGCAAAGGTATAAATAAAAAACTCGAAAAACAGAGCGGCATGTCAAAAATGTTTGACATGCCGCTCCCGCACACGAAAAGTTTATCGAGAAAAAATGGGATCCGTTTCCATGTTTGCGTCCCTATTCTCCTCCGGGGACTGTTGCATCTGGAATTTTTGCGCCTTTGAAAGCGTATTTGAATTCCTTGATTTTGCGTCCGTCGGCCTGTTTGATTGTAAACGAGACCTGATTGACTTGGTTTTCATCGATTATTCCCGCAAATTCCACCCCCAGGTCGGTTGTCGTGGAATAATTGAAATAATAGAAACGTTCGCCGGCATAGGTGATATTGGCTATGGCCTGCTTGTCGAGACTGAATGACTCACTGACAAATTGCGCCGTAACGATATTTACCGTATCGGGAAGTATAACGATATACCCCGCGCCTGTTTCGAGGGTGGAATCGGAAATCGACAAACGTTCCCATTCTCCCTCATAGGTGCCGGCAGCAACCGTTTCGGGTGTTACGGGATTGACATACACCGCATTGTCATCGTCGTCATTGCACGCAAAGAAAGCGCAACTCAACGCAAGGAGGGAAACCAAAGAGATTATTGCATGTTTCATTATTGTCAACTTTTATAGGTTTATGATCATCTCCGCTTTACAAAGGATTAATAGCCCGGATTCTGATTCTCCTGGTTGATGCCCATATTGGTATCGATTTCGGCTTGCGGTATGGGACGATACCACTTTACCTCTCCTTTGTTGTTCGACATGTCGGCCGCGGACGATATATATGTATTGTAGGCGATATTGTACCGAACCAACTGTTTGGTGCGTCGCAAATCGATCCAACGGCTGGCGTTTTCGCCGAAGAGCTCCCGGGCGCGCTCATCGAGGATAACGTCGAGCGGCGTATTCTCTCCATAAGTCACCGGGGTCGTGTAATTGGCTTCGTAGTCAGCAAATGACGATAATGTCTTGGCTTTGGCCCGTTCCCGCACATCGTTCACATAAGAGAGAGCCGTTGTTTCGTCGCCCGCCATGAGAGCGGCTTCGGCGGCCACCAGATAGATGTCGCTCAAATGCAAAAGCAATATATCGCGATAATCGCTGTAAGTGCAACTCTTGTCTTGTTCGGTATTGGGGTCATCATACTTTCTCACCGTCACGCCGGCTTGGGCAAGTCTTCCCGCACTGTGGTATTCCAATGTCTGACGGCTGGCGATTTTTCCGTCGGTACCCAAGGTGATGATAACCATCGGGTCGGCAATGATGTAAAATTTCGACTGCTTGGTGGCCAGTTTGTCGGCATCAGTGTTGGCAAAACGCTGGGTGTTGTCCGTAATCCATGTTTCAAGCTCGGCTTGGCTGGTATAGTAGGGAAAATAACCGAATGCGATTTTGAGGTTGCTGTTGTCGGCATTGTTGTAGTATGCCATATAACCCTCATCGCCCCAACCGGGAAGGCCATCGTCGCCGATTGCCGAGTTATACATGATTTGCATGAACGTCCCTTCCCAACGTTCATCGCCCTCGTCCCAAAGGTAGATGGCCTTTGTCGACGGACAAAGCTGAGAACCGCAGGCTTTCAAACCGCTTTCAACGGGATTGCCGTAAAGGTGCCCGTAAGAGCCTTGCAAATTGTGCCCGCCGGCATATATGTCGCCGGGATAGCCCTCACGCTGGTATTGCACCGAGAATATTTCTTCCTCGTTGTTTTCGTTGAACGGCCACCACTTGTCATGGAACGACATGGTCAGACCCTGCCCGTTGATGGCTTTTTCGGCCCAGGCAAGCGCCTTTTCGAAATAGGCGGTCGAGGTAACCGTATAGGTGCCGGCCGTCTCATCGAGAAGCTTGGTGTGTATATCCCAACCGGCAGCCAGATACACTTTTGCCAAAAGAGCCGCCACGGCGCGTTTGCTTGCCCGGCCCAAGTTGGCACCCAGGCCGTTGTCGGGCAGGTTGGGCGACTCGGCAATGCTTTCCAACTCGGCAATGATATTCGCATAAACGGTACTTAAATCAGCACGCGGATAATTGCGTTCGTCATTATCGATGTATTGGGTCACATAAGGGACGCCGCCAAAATGTTGGGTCAACAGATAATAGCCATAACAACGCAGGAATTTGGCTTCGGGAGCATACGTCCCGTTGTCGCCTCCGTATTTGAGCACACCGTTGGCATCGTTTATCATGGCGTAGATATTCTTATAGAGGTCCTCTACCGTGGAGTTCTCGGCCGAGAGGGTGTACCGATGGAACATGCCGGGGTCTTTGGAACGGACAGCGACATAAAGGTCGGTTCCCCATTCATTGATCTCGACATTGGTAGCCATGGGTTTCAACCCGGCATAGGCCGATGCCAAAAAAGTCTGCAAACCGGCATCGGTAGAGTAATAATCTTCGGCCAATGTACCACCTGCACTCTTATTCTCGGCTTCCAAAAAGTCATCGCAACTACTGAAAAGCAGTGCACCTGCTATTACAAATGCTGCTATATAGATAATATTTTTCATCTTCTAAGAATTTAAGAGGTTTGGTATTAGAATGTTATACTTGCACCAAATTGATAGGTTATCGTGCTCGGACCGTCGTTTTTCAAATCTCCACCCGCCCACTCAGGATCGAATCCTTTGTAACGGGTAAAGACAAACGGGTTTGTCACGGTTGCATAAAGCCTCAAATTCTGACATTTGAACTTGCTGACCCATTCCTTGGGGAAAGTATATCCGAGGGAGATGTGCTTGATTTTCACATAGGAGGCATCGACGATGGTATTGGCATTGCCCAACCACTCCTCTTGATAAGTCAGGGAATTGGTCGTAAAGGGATAATCGCCGTAGTGTGTCGTTTCTTGATAAACGGGGTTGATGAATGTTCCATCATCATTGATTCCATCACAATTCAACAAGGTCCCGGCCGGCACATACCAATCGGCATTCAAACGCATGCGTCCGCGGTCGGTCAAGTCATAATACTGCCCATAGAATGCAGAGCTGACCGTATAACCGATTTTTGCATAGACCGACAGCGAAAGGTCCCAATTCTTGTAAGAGAGGTTGCTGGTGAAGCTGCCCACGAAATCGGGCGACGACTTATATATCTTACGGTCGTTGGTTCCGTCTATGGCACCGTCGCCATTCAAGTCCTTGATGATAGGCATGCCTTCCTGCCACCCGTAGATGGTATAGTAATAATCACAGGAACGCACTTGCTGCCCGGGAACAAATCCGAAGTTTTTCGCGGCCTGGGTATTGGGAACGGTCATCATCTGGTCGGTGACAATCCCGTCCCATACATAGGCATAGACATTTTCCACCGGATAGCCGATAAAGAGACCTCCCGTCATAGCTGTGGGCACAAGGTTGGTTCCAAGGCCGTTGATTTCAAGAACTTTGTTCTTGTTATGCGTGAATGAGAAAGTCGTTTCCCAACGCCAGTCCTTGGTGGAGACGTTTACCGTGGTCAATCCTATTTCCACGCCGGTATTCTTTACCGAACCTACATTGGTTGTCATCGACTGTCCGCCGGTAAGCAAAGGAAGGTCTACGTCATAGAGCAGGTCTTTTGAGCGTTTGTCATACCAATCTATTGATCCGTGAATGCGGCCATTGAAGAAACCGAAGTCCAAACCGACATTGACTTCATGGGATTTCTCCCATTGGAGCCGGCTGTTTACAATACCGCTCGGCGATGTACCCGAGATATAGGTCCCGCCCAAAGGATAATATTCGGTCGAAGCTATGGTAACTTGTGTCGCATAATCACCGGCGCCCCGATTGTTTCCGGTTACACCGTAGGAGAGACGGAGTTTGAGGTTGCTCAACCAATGGGAAGTGCGTTTCATCCAAGGCTCATCGGAGATGCGCCAGGCAAAGGCCACCGACGGGAAAGCTCCCCAACGGTAATTTTTTGCGAACTTCGATGAGGCGTCCCAACGTACCGTGGCCGTGAGCATGTAACAATAGAAAAGGGTATAGTTGGCGCGCAAGGCAAACGATACCATGCTGTTTTCGGTGTAAGTGTTCGACGAACCCGTCTGGTTTATCAATCCGGTGTTGAGTGCATACCACAAGGTGCCTTCACGCACGCCGGCCGACTCGATATATTCCGTTTCGGTCTTGCCCGACATGAGAGAGGCCAAGCCCATCACGTTGAGTTCATGGCGGTCATTTATGCTATAATCCCATGTCAAAGTATTGTCCCATGTATAAGAGAGGCCGCTGGCCGTGGACAAGGTAGCCTGGTTCTCGGCATCTCCCACGAGGGTTCCCCGATAGAAACCTTCCCGGGAAGCTGAATAAATCGGCGAGAATGAGGTCTTGAAATTGAGCCCGTCAATCGGTTTGAGGTTGATGTAGAAATTGCCCAGCAAAGTCCACTCTTCACCGGCTTTTTCCTCGTTTTCCCAATAAAGCAAGGGGTTGTATGAACTGGTAAACTGGTAACCTGTCGCACTCGTACCCAAATATTTATGCGCTCCGGGTTGTGCCAACAATTCACCTGTCTCATCGTCATAGGGGAATATAAAAGGATTCATACGGAAAGCCTCCTGCACACCGGTATCGGAACCATACTCATTGTCGATTTTTGCCAAGTTTACCGTAAATCCGGCACTGACGACTTTTGATATTTGGGCATCGAGGCTTCCTTTGAAATTGAATTTACGTTCGTCATCGCCTTCGTAAAGGCCCTTGTTCCTGTTATAACCTATACCCATGTGGTAGCTCACCTTCTCCGAAGCTCCGCTGACACTGATATAATGATTTTGCTGGCTGCCGTTGTTGGTGATGAAATCGGGCCAATCAAAGGTACGGCCGCTGGCCAGCATATCTTTCATGGCATATTCGTTCTTGCCGGCTTCATATTGCAGCGCCATCTGTCCGAAACTGCTGTTCATGGTATAGATAGGCTGCGAGGTATTTCCCGTGCCACCGACAGGAGAAAGGAACTCCCTGAAACGATAGGTATAAAATTCGTCGGCTGTTTGAAAATCGGGCATACGCGCCGGCGTGGAGACGCCGTAGTAGCCATCGTAAGATATGGTCGGTTTGGCGACACTCTTCGACAATCCTCCGCCGCTCTTTGTGGTCACCAACACGACACCTGCCGTAGCCCGTGAACCGTAAATGGCCGTAGAGGAGGCATCTTTAAGAATATCGATGCGTTCGATATCGTGTTGATTGAGCCAGTTGATGTCGGAACATTCCACTCCGTCGACGATATACAACGGTGTCGTACTTCCGTTGATGGACGAACGTCCGCGAATGTCTATATCGAAACCGCCTCCGGCACGGCTGCTGTTTTGAGTAATATTCACACCTGGAACAGAACCTTGTATGGCGCCTAATACCTCGGGGGTACCTCTCTGTATGATTTCATTCGGGGTAACCGATGAGACAGAACCGGTAAGGTCGTTCTTTTTTACCGTACCATAACCGATAACGACAACATCATCGAGTTGCTCGGCATCTTCTTCCAAAACAAATTTCAGATTTGTCTGGTTGCCGACGGTCACGGTTTGTCTCTTAAATCCCAAGAAATAGGCTGAAATGGTCGATGTCGGCTTTACATTTTCCAATGAAAAGTTACCATTGGCATCGGTAATGGTCACAGCTTTTCCGTCCAACGAAATCGACACACCCGGTAACGGCTCTCCTTGACGGTCGGCAACACTACCGGTCACTCGCTGTTGAGCATCGACGGCGACACATATCAGGCTCAACAAGAATACCGTTAATGTCTTAGTTATTAGCTTCATCATGTATGTGTGTTTTTTGGTATGAAATCGGGTTATCGGCAGACGTTGTCTGTCAAAACTCCGTTAAAAGGGCGGTCACCAAAACCGCCCTTTTAACGGATAAAGAGATGTTTTATTTGAGGATAAATTTATGACCCTTCTGTATAATGACACCTTTATAATCTTTCGTTACAGGTTGTCCCAAGATATTATACATCGGGGCATTGTAATCGATTGTCGGAACGGTGGGATCGCTTTCCACTTCGATGACAGAGGAAGATTCGGGTTGGTCCAGAGAGTTCTTGATGCTTTGGTCCTTGGCCGGGTCATACGATTCGAGGTCGGCTTCGGCAACGGTATACACGACGATGTTGGCACCCACTTGGTTGTTTCCGTCATACAGGAACGAAAGTTCATAATACCAACCCAGGGGATCTTCTATCACGGCCACGGGTTTCGTCTCGGCCTGGACGGGCGACGGACTGAACGGATAGGCCAAAGCCTTGATGGCTTCGTTATCCATGATGTCCCGACCGGTGATGCCATCG